>DASWYX010000311.1:0-5296 GCA_036404755.1 Pseudoduganella sp. | reverse complement strand
GGTGATTTCCGCCACCCAGACCCTGACCCTGACCACCAATTCCGGCACGCTGCAGTCGTCCGGCGCCTCCGGTTCCGAAGTGACCGTGACGGCCCTGGTCAAGGATTCCAACAACACCGTGATGTCGGGCGTGAAAGTCGACCTGTCCGCCGATTCGGGCAGCCTGACCGCCGGCACCCGCCTGACCGACGCCAACGGCCGCGTGACCGAGAAGCTCTCCACCGGCGGCGACGCGAGCTCGCGCGTGGTCAAGGTGACCGCTTCGATCGCCGGCCTGGCGCCTGTCAGCACTACGGTGGCCGTCAGCGGCACCCGCCTGACCGTCAATTCCAACAGCGCCGTGAACCTGGGCGCCACCACCGACGTTACCGTCAAGCTGGTCGATTCGGCCGGCAATGCGCTGTCCGGCAAGGCCGTGACCTTCAGCGCCGCGCGCAACCAGGTCACTGTCAAGGGCGGCGGCTCCGCCGTCACCGACGCTGCGGGCCAGCTGATCCTGAGCTACTCCGGCAGCTCCAGCGGCAGCGATGTGATTACCGTGAAGTCCATGGGCGAAACAGCCAGTGCCTCGATCGCCGTCGGCTCCTCCAGCTTCAATGTGGCCGTGGTTGACGGCTCTGATTCGCCGCTGAATGCCGTCGACATCAATGTCTGCCAGCGCGTGCTGGTACGCAGCCTGGGCGGCACCGTGCTGACCGGCACCGCGACCATCAGCTCGTCGCGCGGCATCGTCTATTCCGACGCATCCTGCACCAGCGCCCTGAATACCGGCGTGCCTTTCGTTGCCGGCAATGCGACCGCTTACCTGCGCGCCACCAGCCCGGGCGTGGCCACGCTGAACGCCACCGCCAGCAGCACCGGTTCCACCGCCCAGGGCGTGGTGGAATTCGTCGCGCCGCTGTTGCCGTCGTCCACCGTGACCGTGCAGGCCGATCCTGCCGTGCTGGCCGCCAATATTCCGGGCAGCACTTCGCAGCAGACCACCATCCGTGCCGTGGTGCGTGATGGCACGGCCCAGAACAACCTGGTGAAAAATGCCGTGGTGAGCTTCTCGATCGTGAGCGATCCTTCCGGCGGCACGCTGACCCAGCCTTCCGTCGTCAGCACCGGCGCCGACGGTGCCGCTTCCATCAGCTACATCGCCGGCACTTCGTCCACCGCGGCGGACGGCGTCGTTATCCGCGCCCAGGTGCAGGGCGTGGCGGCCACCGGCACCGCTACCCTGACCGTGGCTGGCAAGTCGCTGTTCATTTCCGCCGGTACCGGCAATAGCGTGTCGATTCCGGACAACACGACTTACCGTATGGATTACGCCGTATTCGTATCCGACGCCAGCGGCAACGCCGTGCCGGGCGTGAAAGTTACCGCCGCCGTACGTCCCCGTTACTACTACAAGGGCGTGATGCAGTTCAGTGGCACCGAAGGCCCCTGGACACCGCAGCCTTCCTATGCCTGCCCGAACGAAGACGTGGATGGCAACGGCGTGCTGGGTGGTGGCGAGGACTTGAACAACAATGGCCGCCTCGATCCGGGCATCCCGATCAACGTGACCTCGACCGGCACCACGGACGCCAGCGGCAAGGCCATCGTCTCGCTGACTTACCCGCGTGACCGTGCCAAGTGGATGAGCGTCGACCTGACCATCCGTGGCCAGGCGGCGGGCAGCGAGGCGGTGTATGTCGCCTATATTCCACGCCTGCTGGGCGCCGCGGACGACTACCGCGACAAGGCGATCACGCCGCCTGGCGCGACCAGCCCATTCGGAGCATTTGTCACCGGTGCAGGCGTTTTTGGGGACTGCACAAATCCGAATTAAAATATGTGAATGCAAAATGTTTATCTGGTAGGTCTAATGGGGGCAGGCAAGACGACCATCGGCCGTCTTCTTGCCCGGAAACTGGGGTTGCGCTTCATTGACTCGGACCACGAGATTGAAGCGCGCACTGGCGCATCGATCCCGTGGATTTTCGAGATCGAAGGCGAACAGGCGTTCCGTCGCCGGGAAGCGGACGTGATCCGCGACCTGACCGGCCAGAAAGGCGTCGTGCTGGCCACCGGCGGCGGCGCCATCCTCAATGACGAAAGCCGCGCTTTGCTGATGGAGCGCGGCACCGTGATCTACCTGCGCGCCTCCATCAACAGCATCCTGGCGCGCACGGCGCACGACAAGAACCGGCCCCTGCTCCAGACGGCCGATCCCCGCAAGAAACTGGAAGAGTTGCTGGCCCAGCGCGAGCCGCTGTACATGGAAATGGCCCATCTGGTGATCGATACCGGCCGTCCTAACGTACAATCGATGGTTAACGCGATTTTGAACCAGCTGGACGCGCTGGCCTGCCAGGCCGCGCCGAACTGCTCCACCCAGGCGGAACCCTCGATGACTGAAGAATCCCGATTGCTGCTGAACGTCGATCTCGGCGAGCGCAGCTACCCCATTAATATCGGCCCGTCCCTGCTGGACGAGCCGGAACTGTTCGCCCGCCACGCCGGCGGCAAGAAAGTCGCCATCGTCACCAACACCACCGTGGCGCCGCTGTACCTGGAGCGCGTGCGCGCCCCGCTGGCGGCGGCCGGCAAGGAAGTCATTTCCGTGGTGCTGCAGGATGGCGAGGAGTTCAAGAACTGGTCCAGCCTGATGCAGATTTTCGATGCGCTGCTGGCCAATAAATGCGACCGCAAGACCACGATGATCGCCCTCGGCGGCGGCGTGATCGGCGACATGACCGGCTTTGCCGCGGCCTCCTATATGCGCGGCGTGGACTTCATCCAGGTGCCGACCACGCTGCTGTCCCAGGTCGATTCCTCGGTCGGCGGCAAGACGGGCATCAACCACCCGCTGGGCAAGAACATGATCGGCGCCTTCTACCAGCCGAAGGTGGTAGTGGCCGATACATCCACCCTCGATACGCTGCCGGACCGCGAACTGTCCGCCGGGCTGGCCGAAGTGATCAAGCATGGCTGCATCATCGACACCGCCTTCTTCGAGTGGATCGAAGCGAATATCGGCAAGCTGATGGCGCGCGACAAGGGCGCCCTGGCGTACGCGATCGCCCGTTCCTGCGAAATCAAGGCGGACGTGGTGCGCCAGGATGAACGCGAGGGCGGCCTGCGCGCCATCCTCAATTTCGGCCACACCTTCGGTCACGCGATCGAGGCGGGCCTGGGCTATGGCGACTGGCTGCACGGCGAGGCCGTGGGCTGCGGTATGGTGATGGCGGCCGACCTGTCCCAGCGCATGGGCTATATCGACGCTGCCACCGTGGAGCGCATCCGCAAGCTGGTGGACGCCGCCGGCCTGCCGGTGAAGGCGCCCAACCTGGGCGTGCAGCGCTGGCTGGAGCTGATGGAAGTGGACAAGAAGAACGAGGGCGGAGCGATCAAGTTCATCCTGCTCAATCCTCTCGGCAAAGCCGAAATCACCAACGCACCGCAGGACCTGCTGCTGCAAACGCTGGCAGCCTGCACGGAATAAGCATGGAAGAGACGCTCGCGCCCTACGCCGCACATTCGGACAAGGGGCGCGGCCGCCGCTATGCCGAAACCCCGCACGCCTCGCGCTCGCAGTTCCAGCGCGACCGCGACCGCATCATCCATTCCACGGCCTTCCGCCGCCTCGAATACAAGACCCAGGTCTTCCTCAATCACGAGGGAGACCTGTTCCGCACGCGCCTGACGCACAGCCTGGAGGTGGCGCAGATCGGCCGCTCGCTGGCGCGCAACCTGCTGCTGAACGAGGATCTAGTGGAAGCCATCGCGCTGGCGCACGACCTCGGGCACACGCCGTTCGGCCATGTCGGCCAGGATGTGCTGAACGAATGCATGAAGGAGCACGGCGGCTTCGAGCACAATCTGCAAAGCCTGCGCGTGGTCGACCACCTGGAGGAGCAGTACGGCGCCTTTGATGGACTGAACCTGATGTTCGAAACGCGCGAGGGTATCCTCAAGCATTGCTCGCTGAAGAATGCCCGGTTGCTGGGCGAAGTGGCGCAGCGCTTCATCGACCGCACGCAGCCCTCGCTGGAAGCGCAGCTGACCAACCTGGCCGACGAAATCGCCTACAACAGCCACGATATCGACGATGGCCTGCGTTCCGGCCTGATCTCGATTCCGCAATTGGAGCAGGTGGATTTCTTTGCCCGCCTGTGGCGCGATGTGCAGCACGCGCATCCGGGACTGGCGGGACGGCGCGCCATCTATGAAACCCTGCGCCGGCTGATCACTGCATTGGCGGACGATCTGATTGTCACGTCCACCGAGCGCATCGCCGAACACGGCCCGCGGAGCCTGGACGATGTGCGCAATGCGCCGCCGCTGATCCGCTTCTCCGACCAGATGCGCAAGGACGCGACGGAGCTGAAGCGCTTCCTGCACGAGAATCTCTATCGTCACTACAAGGTCAACCGCATGCGCCTGAAGGCCAGCCGCATCGTGCGCGAGCTGTACGAAGCCTTCGGCGCCGACGCGGCGCTGCTGCCGCCCGACTACCGCTGCGACGAAGGCCCCAGCGCCCAGGCGCGCCGCATCGCCGACTATATCGCCGGCATGACCGACCGCTACGCCATCGCCGAACACCGCCGGCTGTATTCGCTCGAAGAGCTCTAGAACATCCTTGCCTGCGCCGCAGCGCGATTGCCGAGCAATTCCAGCAGCAGCTTCTTGATGGGGGCGGGCAGGGCGGCGTCGGCCAGCGACGCGGCAGGCAGCCAGGTGTAGCGCGGTTCGCCGGCCAGCGCGGCGCGCTTTGACAGCGTGATCAGCAGCGGGGCGATGTGCAGCTTGTAGTGGGTGAAGACGTGGGTCACCGTTTTCAGGCGCTCCTGCGATTCGACTGCGCCGAAGGGCGATGCGGCGGCGGCGACGGCGGACGGATCGGCGTCCGGTATGGTGGCGCCATCGTCGTCTTCGGCGGCGTTGTGACCGTCCAGTTCCGGCAGCGACAGCAGGCCGCCCCAGATGCCGCTCGCGGGGCGCTGCTCGAGCAGCACTTCATCGCGGTCCACGATCAGCAGCATGGTCGCGTGCCTTTCCGGCGTGGCCTTCTTCGGCTTGCGCACCGGCAGGTACTTCACGCGGTCGGTGGCGAAGGCCACGCAGCGCGGCTGCATCGGGCAGCGCGTGCAATCGGGGCTGCTGCGGGTGCACAGCGTGGCGCCCATGTCCATCAGGCCTTGCGTGTACGACTCGATGCCTTCCTCCGGCAGGAGCGCTTCGGCGCGCGCCCACATCGCTTCTTCCGTCTTGCGCTCGCCCGGGTAGGTGTCGATGCCGAACACGCGGGCGAACACGCGCTTCACGT
>DASWYX010000310.1:0-5518 GCA_036404755.1 Pseudoduganella sp. | reverse complement strand
CTGGGAACTGAATCCCGAGAACGAGATCTACGCGACCTTCAACTTCGGCTCCGTGGCGTCGCACTTCTCGCCCAACCCCGGCGCGGCGAAGAACGCCAACCTGACCATCCAGTGCAGCAACCCCTATCTGCCGGCGTCCATCGTTGCAGCCTGCGCAGCCAACAACATCACCAGCTTCCAGTACGGCACGGCGAACGCGATCTTCCCCGAGAATATCAACGTCCACCCGACCCGTATCCAGAACCGCTTCGTGATCGGCGCTGAAGGCCGCTTCAACGCCTTCGGCAAGGACTGGAGCTACGACAGCTACATCGAACACGGCAAGAACCGCACGGACATCATCGTGCACGACATCACGCTGAACGCGCGCTACAACGCCGCCATCGACGCCGTGCGCCTGGCGGACGGCAGCATCGCCTGCCGCAATACCGTGGCCCGCTCATCCGGCTGCGTGCCGCTGAACATCATCGGCAACAACCCGGTCAGCCAGGCAGCGTGGAGCTATATCGCACCGGAGAACGGTCCGGTGCAGCGCACGCGCCAGCAGCAGGACGTGGCCAGCTTCAACATCAACGGCGAAGCCTTTGAATCCTGGGCCGGCCCGGTGGCGCTGGCGACCGGCGCCGAATACCGCCGCGAGAAGTACCGCGTGAAGGGCGACCCTTACGGCAACGGCGTGTTCCCGGATTCGCCCAACACCGCCGAATACCCGGCCGACCCGCTGCTGAATTCCACGGTGGGCAACAACTGGTACGCAGGCAACTACCACAACGGCCAGGGCTCCTACAATGTGCGCGAGGCTTACCTGGAGCTGAACGTGCCGGTGCTGAAGTCCGCGACCTGGGGTGAAGCCAACATCAACCTGGCCGACCGCCACACCAAGTACAGCACGTCCGGCCACACCGAAACCTGGAAGCTGGGCGCCAACTGGAAGACCGGCATCGACGGCCTGCGCTTCCGCGCCGTGACCTCGAAGGATGTGCGCGCACCGAACCTGAGCGAACTGTTTGCCGCACCGGTGGTGGTCAACAACGTGGTGCAGTACCAGGGCAACACGATATCGATCCAGCAGCGCACCGTGGGCAATACCAACCTGCGTCCTGAAATCGCCCGCAACAATATCTTCGGCGTGGTGATGACGCAGCCAAGCTGGGCGCCCGGTTTCAGCGCTTCCATCGACTACTTCGACATCAAGGTGAAGGAAGTGATTTCCGCGCTGTCCGTGCAGCAGGAAGTGGACCTGTGCGTGGCCGGCAACCAGGAAATCTGCTCGGCGATGGTGCTGAACCAGCCAGGCAGCAATTACGTGACGGTGCAGGCGTTCAACCTGGCTTCGCTGCACAACAAGGGCTTCGACGTCGAGGCTTCCTACCAGACCCCGCTGGATAAACTGGGCCTGCCCGGCAAGTTCACCCTGCGCGGCCTGGCGACCCGCACCCTGCACTTCATCACCGAATCCGGCGTGGTCGGCACGATCCCGACGGATGCGGCAGGCGTCAACCTGGGCGGCACGCCGAAGTGGAAGGTGCTGGCGCAGCAGACCTGGGAGAACGACAAGGCCAGCGTGACCCTGAGCCAGCGCTGGTTCAGCGATGGCGTGTACAGCAACGAATACATCGAGTGCCAGACCAACTGCCCGACTTCGACGCTGATCCACCCGACCATCTACGACAACAAGATGAAGGGCGCGCTGTATGTCGACCTGGGCGGCAGCTACAAGTTCTCGAAGCAGCTGTCGGCCTACTTCAAGATCGACAACCTGAACGACCGCGATCCTTCGCCGGCGCCGCAGACCAACGCCAGCTTCGGTATCAACCCGACGCTGTACGACGTGGTCGGCCGCACCTACCGTCTCGGCCTGCGCTACACCTACTAAGCCGGGAACATTGCCGTGTGGGCCTTGTTCTCCGTCCTGGCGGCGGTCGGGCTTCTGACCGTCCTTATCGCCTGGGGCAGGGTCCAGCCACTGATAGCGTTCGTGATTGCGGCGCTGGTGGCTGGCCTGCTCCTCGGGATGCCGCTGCAGAAGATCCCCGGCGCCATTTAAAAAGGCGTCGGCGATCTCCTGGGTTCCCTGATCGTCATCGTCTGCCTGGGCGCCGTCTTCGGCAAGCTGATTGCCGACAGCGGCGCCGCCCAGCGCATCGCCACCACGCTGATCAAAGCGTCCGGCCCTGCGCGCGTCCCGGTGGCGCTAACGATCACCGGTTTCGTGGTCGGCATTCCGCTTTACTACAACGTGGGCTTCGTGCTGCTGGTGCCGCTGATCTTTTCATTGGTCTACCAGTCTGGCCGGCCCGCCGTGGCGCTGGCCGTGCCGCTGCTGGCCGGCCTCTCGATCGCGCACGGTTTCCTGCCGCCGCATCCCTCGCCCGTCGCCCTCGTCGCCCAGTTCCATGCCGACATGGGCAAGACGCTGGTCTACGGTCTGATTGTTGCGGTGCCGACGCTGATCATCGCCGGGCCGGTGTTTGCCATGTCGCTGCGCCACATCCGCGCCGAGCCGGCGCCGATGTTCCGTACCGAGCTGCGCCCCGAAGCGGAACTGCCCGGCGCCGCCAGCAGCTTCTTCACCGCCCTGCTGCCCGTCATGTTGCTGGCCGCGGCCACGCTGCTGCAGATGGCATGGCCGGGCGCGAACGGCACGCTCTCGCTGCTGGCGAACCCTATGGTCGTGATGCTGCTGTCCTACGCCGTTGCCGTCTTCACGCTCGGCCTCGGCCGCAAGCAGCCGCTGCCCGATGTGATGAAAGGCGCGCAGGAAGCGCTGCGCGACATCGCGCCCATCCTGCTGATCATCGCCGGCGCAGGCGCACTGAAGCAGGTACTGATCGAATCCGGCGTGAGCGCCCAGCTGGGCGCGCAGCTGGGCAGCCTGCCCATGCCGCCGCTGGTGCTGGCCTGGCTGGTGGCGACCCTGATCCGCATCTGCCTCGGGTCCGCCACCGTGGCTGGCGTCACGGCGGCCGGCATTGTCGGCCCGCTGGTGCAAAGCTCCGGCGTCGACGCCAACCTGATGGTGCTGGCGATCGGCGCCGGAAGCCTGATGTGCAGCCACGTCAACGATTCCGGATTCTGGATGTTCAAGGAATATTTCGGCCTGTCGCTGAAAGACACCTTCCGCTCATGGACGCTGATGGAAACACTGGTCGGCGTATTTGGTCTGATTTTTGTGATGCTCTTGTCGCTGCTGGTCAGCAAAGGATAAAGCACTGATGAACACCGCACTTCCCCGCCGGCAGCTGCTGGCGCTCATGCTCGCCGCAGCTTCGCTGCCGGCCCTCGCCTCCACTTCCGCCTTCCAGACCAAGCCGGACGATCCCGGCGCCACCACCGTGCAGGCCAAGGGCGACGGCAAGGCCGACGATACGGACGCCATCCAGAAGGCCATCAACAACGCCGCCAACGGCGGCCAGGGCGGCGTGGTCTTCCTGCCGTCCGGCCGCTACCGCATCACGCGCAGCATCCTGATTCCGCTGGCCGTGCGCGTGTACGGCGTCGGACCTACCCGTCCGGTCTTCGTTCTGGCGCCGCGTACGCCGGGCTTCCAGAAGGGCGTCTCGACGATGGTGGTGTTCACCGGCGGCGACCAGTACACGGTGGGCAAGGTACCCGTGCCCGTGGCCAGCGCCGTGCCTTACAGCGAAAATGTGCGCGACGCGAATTCCTCGACCTTCTATTCCGTGCTGTCCAATGTGGACTTCGAAATCGGCGAAGGCAACCCGGCCGCTGCCGCGGTGCGCCAGCGTACCGCCCAGCACTCGAACCTGAGCCACATCGACTTTCACATCGGCTCCGGCATCGCCGGCATCTACAACGTCGGCAACGTCGGCTACAACCTGCGCTTCTACGGCGGCCGTTACGGCATCCTGAGCGAAAAGACTTCACCCGCCTGGCAATACACGCTGATGGACGCCACCTTCGACGGCCAGCGCGATGCAGCCATCCGCGAGCATGAAGCGGGCCTGACGCTGGCCAATGTCGATATCCGCAACACGCCGGTCGGCGTGGAAATCGACCGCGGTTACGGCGACTGGCTGTGGGGCAGCGATGTGCGCTTCGAGAACGTGAGCAAGGCTGCGCTCATCGTCAGCAATGAGGACAATGTCTACACGCAGGTGGGCTTCGAGAAAACCACGGCGCTCAATGTGCCGACCTGGGCGCGCTTCCGCGACAGCGGCAAGACGCTGGCAGGTTCCGGCCGCGCCTACCAGGTCAGGGAATTCACCTACGGCATGGTGCTCTCCGACCTCGGCTCGCCGGGCAAGTTCGCCACCAATTACCAGACCGCCGCAGCGCCGGCGAAGGCGGAACCGAAGCGCGTGCTGCGCGCACTGCCGCCCACCTCGCAGTGGGCCAATGCCCGCAGCCTGGGCGCGATGGGCGACGGCAAGACCGACGATACGGCGGCGCTGCAGAAGGCCATCGACAACAACCGCGTGGTCTACCTGCCGCTTGGCTTCTACGTGGTCAACGACACCATCCGCCTGAAGCCGGACACCGTCCTGGTCGGCCTGCATCCCGGCCTGACGCAGCTCGTGCTGCCGAACGGCTCGCCCAAATACCAGGGCGTGGACGCCCCGAAAGCCCTGCTGGAGAGCGCGAAAGGCGGCGATGCCATCGTCTCGGGCATCGGCCTCGCCACCGGCGAAGTCAATCAGCGCGCCGTCGCCCTGCTGTGGAAAGCCGGCGAGCACTCGCTGGTGGACGATGTGCGCATCCAGGGCGGCCATGGCACCCGCCTCTACGACGGCAGCCGCGCCGACCCATACAAGAAAACCTCGAATTGGGATACGACCTGGTTCTGGGACCGCCAGTACCCCAGCGTGTGGGTGACCGACGGCGGCGGCGGCACTTTCACCGGCATCTGGTCGCCCAGCGGCTATGCGCAGGCGGGCTTCTACGTCAGCAATACGAAAACGCCGGGCCGCGTGTACGAGCTGTCGGCCGAGCACCATATCCGCGCCGAGATCGTGCTGGATGGCGTGGAGAACTGGGAATTCCATGCGCCGCAGACGGAGGAGGAAGTCCGCGACGGCATGGATTCCGTATCGCTCGAAGTGCGCAATTCGCGCAACCTGCTGTTCGCGAACTACCACGCCTACCGCGTAACGCGTTCGATCAAGCCGGCGCCGGCGGCCGTGATGCTGACCAACTCCAGCGGCATCCGCTTCCGCAATGTGCACGTCAATGGCGAAAGCGGCTTTGCCACCTGCGACGACAATGGCTGCGCCACCTATCTGCGCGCCAGCAAATACCCCTACGAGAACGCGATCGTAGACGTGACCAACAAACTGCAGGTGCGCGAGCGCGAATTCGCCGTGCTCGATTACACGGGCCAGCAAAAGTCGGCGCCGCCGGCACCCGGTGCGGTCACGAAGCTCGAAACCGGCTTCTACTCCATCGCCGGCGCCTCCGTGGATGTAAAGGGAAAGCTGTATTTCGTCGACCGTCACTTCAAGCGGATCTATAGCTGGGCAAAGGATGAAGGCCTGGTCGTCGAGCGCGATGCGCCCCT
>DASWYX010000309.1:0-12388 GCA_036404755.1 Pseudoduganella sp. | reverse complement strand
TTTTTACTAAAACGCGCTATCGCTTACTACTTCGCGCTGGTCGTCGCTATTTCGCGCGAGTCTGCACTAATCAGGGAACTAAATGGCGCTAGCCGATTCTAACGAACATAGGCCACAAGCATTTAGTGCCGATTCCGTTCCAAAGAGAAATTTTAGTAACGGCTATCGCCTTCTAGCAGGCCTTAGAGGGAAGTAGCACCGCTTAGTAAAAACCGACTTTCGGAGACCCACCATGTCTTCTCTCCACTATCCGATTCGCGTGCCTAGCGACCTGCTGGAATCCCTGGGCGAATTCACTGGCCATTGCTGGTCGGACTCCTTATCGCTTGAGCCTTTCATCTGCGAGGCGATCCGCAACTATCTGCGGCCGGCAGCGGCGGCCCAGGCGCACGCGCAGCCGGCTGCAGCCACCGGCTCGGGCTACCAATGGAAGCAAGTCTTTCTTCCCGAGGGCACGCGGCTGCGCGCCAGTTTCGGCGGGCACAATTATTTCGCCCAGGTGGAAGGCGGCGAGATCAAATACGGCGAGCACGCGATGTCGCCGTCGCGCTTTGCCAACCTGCAGGGCAGCGGTAACCGCAATGCGTGGAAGGCCGTCTGGCTCTGCCTGCCCGGCAGTGAGGAATGGCTGCTCGCCGATGTTTGCCGATCGGCGCGGCAGGCGGCGATAGCGCGCTTGATTGGGGAAGTGGCGCCGGCCCGGCGGTCACCGCGAGCGCGGGAGCAAACCGGCGAGCCGAAGCAAAGCGGAAAGCCGAAAAAAACCGGAGAGCCGGAACAAATCGGCGTGCGGGAGCAAATGGGAGAGCGGGAGCAAAGCAGCGAGCGGGAGCGGCGCGTTGCGGAGCGCCGCACGCCGCGCGGCACGGCTAACGGCAGGCGCGCGCTTGACCAGTGTCAGCCCGGCGTGCGCGAAAGCGCCCTATATGCAGGCGGATCACGCCAAAGCGCGTCAGGCGCACCGGTCGTGACGAGCAATAAAAATCAGCGCTGCTTTTCTAATAAATCAGAAAGGCCTTGCGGTGCGGCGGTAATGGCGGCCTTCGCGTCCACGGGGTAGAGCCAGTCGAATAGCGCGGTGGCGGCGGCCGTGCCCGCCAGTTGCGCGGCGATGAAGGCGGGTGCGTCGACCGGGCGGATGCCGGCGAAGGTATTGCTGGCGGCACGTGCGAGCGTTACCGCCGGATTTGCAAACGAGGTCGATGAAGTGAACCAGTAGGCCGCGGTGATGTAAGCGGCCACCGCGAAGGGTGTCACCGTGGGACGGCTGCGCGTACAGCCAATGATCACGCCGATCAGGCCAAAGGTTGCGATGAATTCGCTCCACCACTGCGCCGGTCCGGCGCGTACGTGCTCGGAAGCGAAGAACATCGGCTCGCCGAACATGCCGTGTGCAGCGGCCACGCCGGCAAACGCGCCAACGATCTGCACGACGATGTAGGGCATCACCTCGCGCGCAGGCATATTGCGCTGCCAGGCTTCGGACAGCGTCACGGCGGGATTGAAATGTGCGCCCGATACCGGACCGAACATCAGGATCAGCGCCACCAGGCCGGCGCCGGTGGCGATCGCATTGGCCAGCAGCGCAATGGCGACATTGCCGCCGGCCAGTCGCTCGGCCATGATGCCCGACCCTACGACCACCGCGAGCAGCAGCGCGGTGCCAAGGGCCTCTGCGGTCAGGCGTCGTGCAAGCGTCATGGCATTGCCTCGCCAATGCGGTCCAGTTCAGCCTGCATGCGCGACGGATCGTTTTTCAGTTCGTCCAGCGGCAGCGCGAGGAAGGTTTCGATGCGGTGGCGCAGGATGCGGTAGGCGGTCATAAAGGCTGCGTCGATTTCCTCGTCGCTGCCCGTTGCGTGGGCGGGATCTTCAACACCCCAGTGTGCGCGCATGACCGGTCCCAGGTAGGCAGGGCAGGTTTCGCCGGCGGCGCTGCCGCAGACGGTAATCACGATATCAGGCGTGACCGGCAGGTCGTCCCAGGATTTGCTGTGACAGCCTTCGGTCGAAATGCCTTCGCGTGCGAGCAGGGCCAGCGAGCGCGGATGGACATAGCCGGCAGGCTTGCTGCCGGCACTGAGCGCCCGCCAGCCTTCCGGCGCGAGATGGTTGAAAGTGGCTTCGCCAAGAATCGAGCGACAGGAGTTGCCGGTGCAGAGGATCAGGACATTCATTTTTTGCAGGATTTGACAATGGCGCCCGGCGCGCAGCTCTCGCCGCCGCAGCAGTTTTCGGTCAGGAATCCAAGCAGGTCGTTCATCGTGTCGAAGTTGGCGCTGTAGATGATGAAGCGGCCTTCCTGGCGGGACTCGATCAGGCCTGCGTGGCTCAGCTCTTTCAGGTGGAAGGAGAGGGACGATGGCGCCAGTTCGAGCTTTTCGGCGATCCGGCTTGCTGCAAGGCCTTCGGGGCCGGTTTGGACCAGGAGCCGGAATATGTTCAGGCGCGATTCCTGGGCCAGGGCGGAGAGGGCGGCGAGGGCGGGTTTGGTTTGCATGGGGCTTATATTACGATATTTCGATAAATATCGAAATGATTTTTTAAAACCTAACACCGGGGTCAGACCCCGGTTTTTGGTTCCGGAATTGACGTACAATGGCCCGCATGACCACCCTCATCCGTCACCGCAAAACGCGCATCGTCACCCTGGAGCAGGGGGATGAGCTGATGGAGCATTGCAAGCCGAAAGACATCGCGCTGGTTCCCGACCCCGACGGCTGGTGGACTTACTTCATCGCCGAAGACGGCAGCGTCGATAAATACGACATCCCATTCCCCACCTATAACGAAGCGCTCTGGTCGGCCAAGGCCGCCGCGGAATTCGACGCCGAATAATCAGCGCGCCGCGACATCACTGCATGTCGATCCGCCCATACAGCCCGTGCTTCTCGTCCGACGGTCCCGCCGTGAAGAAGAGGGTATTGGTCGGCTGGCTGTTGACGCCCGGCCCGAAGGCGATGCCCCACAAGCCACCGATCACGATCGGCTTGCCGTCGGACCGCGCCAGCGCGCCCGCGTAAGCGCCCGTGCTGGGGTTGTAGGCATTGATCCTGCCGTCGCCGAAATTCGCCACCAGCAGCATATTGCTGGCCGCGCCGAAGTTGGCCGGCGCCATGGCCATGCCCCACGGTGCATTCAGCGCGCCGCCGGACGCCAGTTGCATGATGAAGTTGCCGCCCGTGTCGAACACGCTGACATAGCCCAGCCCTGCACCGGCCACCTCATCGTCGCCGGTAGCGGCACGCTTCGCGTATGCAACGTAGATGCGGTCGCCAATTGCCTGCACATTGAACGGCGCATAGCCCGCCGGCAGGCCGGGTGTCCTGAATTGCCCCGGCAGCACGGCCGGCGCAAAGTTGCGGTCGTAGACGTCGATCGCGTTGTTGTGGAAGTCCGCCGCGTACAGGTAGTTCAGGCCCAGGTAGCTGGCGGATGCAAGGCCCTTATACACCTTGTTGGCCGAGCCGCTATCGAACACTGTGACCGTCGCAGTGCGGTTCACCGACGGCGACCAGGCCGCGATCACGCCGCCTTCCGTCGCGAAGACAAAGGGGCTGGCGGCCGTTACGCCATTCAGGGTGATCTTGAAGTCCTGCGAGCCGTTGAAGATGATGCCGGTGGGCCCGGACGGCGTGGCGACGACCAGCGTTTGCGGCACGCCGTTGCCGTCGTACAGCGTGGAGGTGGATGAGCCGTTGTTGGCGACCCAGACGAATCCCGTCGGGTTGAAGGCGATGCCCCAGGCGTTGATCAGCTTGGCATCGGTGTGGGCGGCGCCGGCCGTAGAAGTGTCGGCTACCAGGCTCGTGTCCTTGTAGCTGGCCAGCACGGCAGGGCCTTGCATCTGGCCTGGCGTGCCAGGAGGCATGTAGTTGTTGTCGTGGTGTCCCCCGCCGCAAGACGCGAGCATTGCGACAGCGAAAATGGCTGCGATGCCAGCCGTAATCCTTCCGGCGAACATGGGTCGGATATTCATGGCTGCTCCTTTCAATGGTGGTTGGATGTGAATTCCGCACCGCGCCGAAAAGGTTCAACCGTGGCGGCCTCGCCAGGCTTATTCAATCGAACTTTCGATACCAGGGAAGGGCGTATGATTGGATCAGGAGGCCAGCCATGACCATAGGTGAATTGAAGGAAATTCTCAGCACGTATGAAGACGGTCAACTGGTACTGGTCGAAGGCCAGGTGGGCGAATTCGAAGAGCCCAACATCTACGTCACGTCAGTACGCGCCAAACGCGGAAACGAGTTTCCTGCGCCTATCGGTCCGGGGTTTGCCGCAGTGATCGTGGGGACGACGCGCATGCTCGTCTATCCCGTCCTGAGCTGAGACGGGTTTTGGCGCGGCAGCTATGCCCGCAATCCCTTCACCATGGCCAGCAATTGCATTTGCTCCGTCACGTCCTGGGACGCGCCCACCATGTTCGCGGCATTGCCGTGCTCATCCAGTGAGACTTCGCCCTCTTCGTGGATATTGCGCAGGCTACCGTCCGGCAACTGGATCGTGTAATCGATGCGGTAGGGCGTCTTGTCCGCGATGGCAGCGTCGATCGCGGCTTTCACGCGTGCGCGGTCCTGCTCCACGATCGACGCCAGGTAGCGCTCCATCGTCACTTTGAACGCTTGCGGCGCCCAGCCAAAGATGCGGTAGGCCTCGTCGGTCCACTGGCAATCGTCGGTCTGGATATTCCAGTACCAGCCGCCCAGGTGGGCGATGGCCTGCGCCTTGGCCAGCAGCGCCTCGTTTTGCCGCAGCGCGGCTTCGGCGCGGCGGCGTTCCGTGATGTCGATGCTGACGCCGATCATTTTCACAGGGCGCTGATCCGAATCGCGCACGAGCGTGGCGCGCGAGGAAATCCAGCGCGGCGCATCTTCGGCCAGCACGCGGAATTCCCATTCGTGCATTTCGCTGGCGTGCAGCGTGCGCTGCAGCACTTCCTTCAGACGGGCCACGTCGGCAGGGTGCACGCAAGCCCAGAAGTCGTCCATCGAGCGAATGTGGCGGCCGAACAGCGCCACGTCATTGCTGGAATAGGTCAGCGCGTCGGACAGCACATTCCACTCCCAGGTCACGATGCCGGACACTTCCTGCGCGAACTTCATGCGCGCTTCGCTTTCCATGATTTCGGACAGGTGCTTCTGGCGCAGCGCGCGCAAGTGCGGATCTTCCGCCGTGCTGGCCTGCAATTCCGCAATGGCTTGTTCGCCGTAGCGCAGCCACAGCCAGTTGACGCCCAGGAAACGGGCCAGCTCCACCAGGCGCTCGTGTTCGATCTCGCCGCCCCGCGTCCACTTGTGCACGGCCGATGGCGAAACCTGCAGCGCCTCGGCCACCTGTTTGCCCATGATTTTTTTCGATTCCAGCAAGCCTTTGAGGCGGTCTCCGAACGTCTGTTCCATAGAGAGAATTTACCGACAGTGAATTTATTGGGTGAAGAATACACCACAAGTGAACGCAAACCCCAGCATTTTTACCTTGACCGCGCTAATTCGCCATCCTAAACTCACTATCAATTGATCGACGGTGAATTAATTAACTGATGGTAAATTCAGAAAAAAGGAGACAACCATGCAGCAATCGACGTTCCCAGCCTGCCCAATTGATCAGCCACCCGGCGAGCTGGGCTATAGCCTGCCTGCGCACTACTACACGTCCCAGGAAGTGTTTGAACAGGAAAAAAACACGATCTTCGCCCGCAACTGGATCTGCGTGATGCACCGCAGCCAGGTGGCCGAGCCCAACCAGTACGCGACCGCCAAGGTCGCCGGTGAAAACGTGCTGGTGGTGCGCGGCCGCGACGGCGTGCTGCGCGGCTTCTACAACGTGTGCCCGCACCGCGCCCACGAACTGTTTGCGGACGGCGCCGGCAAAGCCAAGAACGTCATCACCTGCCCCTACCATGCATGGTCGTTCGGCCTGGATGGCAAATTGATCCACGTGCGCAACGCGGAAAACGTGCCCGGCTTCTGCAAGGACAATGCCGGCCTGACCCCGGTGCGCGTGGAAGAGTTCTGCGGCCTGGTCTTCGTCAACCTGGACATGGACGCCACGCCGCTGGCCGAACTGGCGCCGGGCCTGAACGACGATATCCGCGCACGCTGCCCGGACGTGGACAAGCTGGTGCCGGCAGTGCGCCTGAGCTATGAAATGAAGGCCAACTGGAAGGTCGTGGTCGACAACTACCTGGAATGCCTGCACTGCCAGACCGCCCACCCGGCGCTGGTCGAGTCCATCAATATGGAAACCTACCGCCACGTGGTGCACGGCATCTACACCAGCCAGGTCGGCAAGACCCGCTCCGGCAGCGAGGCCTTCACCTACGATAACGAGGCGCCGAACACGGACTTCGCCGCTTACTGGCTGTGGCCCAACGTGACCCTCAACGTGCTGCCGGGCGACGGCAACTACGGTGTGTTCTATATGTTCCCCGTCGATGCCGACACCACGATCCAGCACTTCGAATTCTATTTCCGCGACAGCACGCCAACCGCGGAACAGGAGCAATTGATCGACTACTACAAGAACGTGCTCAAGCCGGAAGACCTGAGCATCGTCGAATCCGTGCAGCGCGGCCTGAAATCGCGCGGCTACCGCAATGGACAGGGGCCGCTACTGGTCACTGCCGACAAGACTTCCGCCATCGGCGAACACGGCGTACAGCACTTCCAGCAAATGGTGCTGGAAGCACTGGCCTGAACAACAAAGGAACAAAGAATGATTCACACTCAGCTCTACATCGACGGCCAATGGCAGGCGCCCGTCACCGCCGCCACCCGCGCCATCGTCAACCCGGCCGATGAAAGCGTGATTGCGCAGGCGGCCGAAGGCACGCGCGCCGATGCCCGCCTCGCCATTGCCGCCGCGCGCCAGGCATTCGAAGGCCCGTGGCGCCAGAGCACGATCCGCGAGCGCGCAAAGCTGCTCAACAAGATTGCGGAACTGGTCGACCGCGACGCGGAGCAACTGGCGCACCTGGAATCCCTGAACACCGGCAAGACGCTGACCGAAAGCCGCACCGACATGGGCGACATCGCCGCCACCTTCCGCTACTTTGCCGGGCTGGTGGCGTCGGAATCGGGCGCCGTCAACGAAGCGCCGCACCACGTGATCAGCCGCACGCTGCGCGAGCCGGTTGGCGTCTGCGGCCTGATCACGCCCTGGAATTATCCGCTGCTGCAGGCCGCATGGAAGATCGCTCCCGCACTGGGCGCCGGCAATACCGTGATCATCAAGCCCAGCAACCTGACGCCGCTGACCACGCACCACTTCACGCAGCTGATCGCAGAACTTGACCTGCCGCCCGGCGTCTTCAACCTTGTCACGGGCGGCGCCGAAGTGGGCGCGGAACTGGCGGAGAGCCATGATGTGGACCTGGTGTCGTTCACCGGCGGCGCCATTGCCGGCGAAAGCATCATGAAGGCCGCCACCGGCAACTTCAAGCGCATCGGCCTGGAACTGGGCGGTAAGAACCCGAACATCGTGTTTGCCGACGCCGACCTCGATGTCGCCGCCGACTATGCGCTGAACGCAGCCTTCTTCCACGCCGGCCAGGTGTGTTCGGCCGGCTCGCGCCTGATGGTGCAGGACAGCGTGTACGACGCCTTTATCGCCAAGCTGGCGGAGCGCATGCAGCGCATCGTGATCGGCAACGGCTTCAACGCGGAAACGCAGATGGGTCCCGTGCAATCGGCGCACCAGCACGAAAAGATCCTCGGCATGGTGCGGGCCGGCATCAACGAAGGCGCGCGCCTGGTCCATGGCGGCAAGCGTCCGGCCGGCCATGTGTACCAGAACGGCTACTGGCTGGAACCGACCCTGCTGGCCGACGTCACCGCGGACATGAAGATCGCCAAGGAAGAAATCTTCGGCCCCGTGATCACGGCGGAACGCTTCCACTCGGAAGAGGAAGTGCTGTTTGCCGCCAATGACACGCCTTATGGCCTGGCCGCCGCCGTGTGGACGAAGGACCTGGACAAGGCCAACCGCCTGTCGCGCAAGCTGCGCTTCGGCACCGTATGGGTCAACGATTATCACCCGTACTTCCCCGAGGCGCCGTGGGGCGGCTACAAGGCCAGCGGCATCGGCCGTGAGCTGGCGCGCATCGGCCTGGATGAATACACGGAACTCAAGCACAGCTACATCAACCTGGCGCCGAAGGCGATGGGCTGGTTTGGCGCATAATGGACGAGAGGAGATTGCAAATGAGCGCAATCGCAGAATACGACTACATCATCGTTGGCGCAGGCTCGGCCGGCTGTGTGCTGGCTGCGCGGCTGACCGAGGAAGCGGACGTGACGGTGCTGCTGCTGGAAGCGGGCGGCCCGGACTGGCGCCTGGACTGGCGCACCCAGATGCCGGCGGCGCTGGCCTATCCGCTGCAGGGCACCACCTATAACTGGGCCTATGTGACGGAGCCTGAGCCGCACATGAACAACCGCCGCATGACGCAGGGCCGCGGCAAGGGCCTGGGCGGCTCCTCGCTGATCAATGGCATGGTCTACATCCGCGGCAATGCCATGGACTATGACGGCTGGGCGGAAAACAGGTCGCTGGAAAACTGGAGCTACGCCGACTGCCTGCCATATTTCCGCAAGGCGGAAACCTATGACAAGGGCGCCAACGACTACCATGGCGGCGACGGCCCGCTGCACGTGACCACGCCGAAGTCGGATATCAGCCCGCTGTTCGACGCCTTCGTGCGCGCCGGCGAGCAGGCCGGCTACAAGGCCACCGATGACCTGAACGGCTTCCGCCAGGAAGGCTTCGGTCCGATGGACCGCACCACCACCGCCCAGGGCCGCCGCTGCAGCACCTCGCTGGCTTACCTGGACCAGGCCAAGGAAAGGCCCAACCTGACGGTGCGCACCCGTGCGCTGGCCGACCGCATCCTGTTTACCGGCCAGCGCGCCACCGGCATCGCCTACCTGCAGGGCGACCAGCCGCAGACGGCGCATGCGCGGCGCGAAGTCATCGTCAGCAATGGCGCCATCGCTTCGCCGCAACTGCTGCTGCGTTCCGGCGTCGGTAATGCCGATGAGTTGCGCGCCTTCGGCATCGAGCCGGTGGCGCATCTGCCGGGCGTGGGCGAAAACCTGCAAGACCACCTGGAAATGTACCTGCAATACGAGTGCACCAAGCCGGTCTCGCTGTATCCCGCGCTGAAATGGTGGAACAAGCCGGCCATCGGCATCGAATGGTATTTGCGCGGCACCGGCACGGCGGCCTCCAACCATTTCGAAGCGGGCGGCTTTATCCGCAGCAGCGCCGAATTCGCATGGCCCAACCTGCAATACCACTTCATCCCGCTGGCCATGAACTACGACGGCAGCAACCCGGTCGAGATGCACGGCTTCCAGTGCCACGTCGGCTCGATGCGCTCGCCCAGCACCGGCTTCGTGAAACTGGCCAGCCGCGACCCGCGCGTGAAACCGCGCCTGCTGTTCAACTACATGGCGCATGACGTGGACTGGCGCGAATTCCGCGCCGGCGTGCGCATCACGCGCGAAATCATCAGCCAGCAGGCGATGGACCAGTTCCGGGGCCGTGAAATCAAGCCCGGCATGAAAATCCAGAGCGACGCGGAAATCGATGCCTTCGTGCGCGACCATGCGGAAACCGCGCTGCACCCGTCCTGCACCTGCAAGATGGGCGACGCTTCCGATCCGATGGCCGTGGTGGACAACCAGGGCAGGGTGCATGGCTTGCGCGGCCTGCGCGTGGTCGATGCGTCGATCATGCCGAAGATCATCACCGGCAACCTGAACGCGCCCACGATCATGATGGCGGAAAAAATCGCCGACGTGATCCGCGGCCGTCCGCCATTGCAACGCTCAACGGCGCCTTACTTCAAGGCGGCCCAGCCCGCACGGGCAGGCCAGGAACCCGCACAGCGAACCCTCGTGCATTCCTGAGCCCAGCCAGCGCTTCATCCCGCTGTTATCCATGACCTGCCAAGGACGCAGGCGGCTGCCTGCGTCCCGCACATAACGACAAGCCCCAATGCCCGCCAGAGGCAGGGGCCATCCGAGGAGACTTTTATGCTGCGCAAACATGTAGATCGACGTATCTGTGCCCGAATCACCTGCGCCCTGTTGCTGTTCCCGGCCGGTGCCGCGCATGCGGATACGGGGCCGGCCGATGCGGAAGGGGCGCCGCCGCCCGTTACCGCTCCGGTAACGGCAGTGCCGGCGGCATCGCCTTTCACCGCCAATGTGACGCTGGCTTCGCAGTATGTGTCGCGCGGCTTCCGCCAGGGCTGGGGCAAGCCTGCCATCCAGGGCGGCGTCGATTATGCGCATCCCAGCGGCTGGTCGGCCGGCACGTGGATGTCGTCCGTCAGCGATAAATTCATCGAAGGCGGTTCCCTCGAATGGGACATCTACGGCGGCTACAGCGGCGCGATTGGCGATGTGGCGTATGGCGTGCAGCTGTACTACTACCTGTATCCGGGTGCGAAGCTGCAATACGCGCAGGTCAAATACGACTACGGCGAAGTGGCGGCCTCGCTGACGTACAAGTGGCTCACGGTCAAATACTGGCTGACCTACACGCCGGACTATTTCGGCTACAACAGCAGCTCCCTGTTGCTGGGCAAGGATCGACACAGCCGCGGTTCCGGTTACACGGACATCAACGGCAACTTCGACCTGGGCCATGGGACGTCCCTGCTGGTGCATTTCGGCCATGAGCGCGTGCGCAATTTCTCGGCCTACAGCTTCCGCGATGCGCGCATTGCGGTAAGCAAGAACTTCGACGGCGGCTGGAGCCTGACCGGCGCCGTCACGCGCGGCTGGAACAGCGCCGGCGTCTATCGCAGTTACACCACCGGCGCGCTGGATTCGTCCGGCAAGCCAGCGGTTTCCAACCCCTTGCAAAGCACTTTCCTGGTCTCGCTGGCCAGGACGTTTTGAACGGGCCTTGTTTCACTTCACAACAACATACCAATGATATCCCTGAGCCTTACCGATGCGACTGGACTGGTCGGCGTTGTCGCCTACATCGGCGCACATTTTGCCGTGCAAGTCCTCCACAAATCCCCCACCAGCAACCTGGTGATCGCCCTCAACGTGATCGGCCCCGCCTGCATCCTGATTTCACTGACCGGCGCATTCAATCTTGCGTCGTTCCTGACCCAGGTGTTCTGGCTGGTGCTGACGGTGGCGGGATGGTGGCGCAAACGGACGGCGAGGAGCACCGCGGCTGCGCAATTTCCATAGCCGCTCCCCCAATGCGGCAAAATATAACTAGGAGACATCGTGTATACACAAAAAGACGTGCTTCCGGCCGGTATGATCCCGGCCCGCGACGAGACCATGGCACAGTCCCATACACACCATCAATTGAAGCGCACGCTGACCTGGAAAGACGCGTTCTGGGTGACGAGCGGCGTTCCGGCCGGCGTGCTGTTTACGATCGGCGGCGTGTCGTCGACCATCGGCAACCCGGCGTGGGTGATCTGGATCCTGGCCATCCTGATCGGCTTCGCGCAAAGCTTCGTGTATGCGGAGATTTCGACGCTGTACCCGCACAAGTCCGGCGGCGCTTCCGTCTTTGGCGCGCTGGGCTGGGTGCGCTACAGCAAACTGGTGGCGCCGGTTTCGGTCTGGTGTAACTGGATTGCCTGGTCGCCGATGCTGGCGCTGGGCACCAGCCTGGCGGCCGGCTATATGCTGAGCAGCCTGTTCCCGCCGGACTCCGTGATCAATACCTGGCACTGGACCCTGGTGGACCTGGGCGTGATCAGCAAGGGCCTGACGCTGCGCGTCAACGCCACCTTCATCCTGGCTGCGATCTTCCTGCTGATTACCTTCAAGCTGCAGCACAGTGGCGCCAGCGCGGCCGCCACCACGCAGCGCATCCTCGGCATCGCATCGCTGACGCCACTGGTCATCATCGCCCTGGTGCCGATGTTCACCGGCGATATGCCGTCGACGAACTTCCTGCCTTTGCTGCCGCTGACGCACGATGCGGCCGGCGCCCCGGTGCTGGGCGGCTGGAATGCGGCGGGCCTGAGTACCGCGATGGGCGCCATGTTCCTCGCGTGCTGGTCGACCTTCGGCTTCGAAACCGCGGTGTGCTACACCCGCGAATTCAAGGACCCGCAGAAAGACGTGTTCAAGGCGATCTTCTGGTCCGGCGTTCTGTGCCTGTTCATGTTCATCGCAGTGCCGATCGCATTCCAGGGTTCACTGGGCCTGGAGGGCATGCTGAAGCCGGCCATCGTTGACGGTTCCGGCGTCGGCGCTGCCATGGCGAATTTCGTTGGCGGCGGCAAGGTGGTGTTCAATGTGATCGTGGTGATGCTGGTGCTGGCGATCCTGCTGATCGTGATGACCTCGATGATGGGGTCGTCCCGCACACTGTACCAGGCTGCCGAAGATGGCTG
>DASWYX010000308.1:0-5729 GCA_036404755.1 Pseudoduganella sp. | reverse complement strand
CCGACCAGGCCGCGCTCCAGCAGCGTCACGGAAACGCCGCGCTTGCGCAGGAAGAATGCGGTGGAGGCGCCCATGATGCCGCCGCCGATGATCAGAACGTCGGCTTGCGGTGTGGCGCTCATGCCTGCTCCTCGATGGTGTGGATGGAAAGTGGTTTGACGGGGCCCTGTCCGCGCAGGCGGCCCACCTGTTCCAGCGGCACGCCGCAGGCGTGGGCGATGACTTCGGCGCCGGCCTGGCCGCAGTAGCGTCCCTGGCAGCGGCCCATGCCCACGCGGCTGAAGGCCTTGGCGCGGTTGGCTTCCTGCGCGCCCATTTCCTTGACGACGCGGCGCAATTCGCCCGCGGTGATGCATTCGCAGCGGCAGACGATGGTGTCGTCGGCCAGCTTGCCTGCCTGCTCGGCGGGCCATGGGAAGGCTTCGACCAGGCCCTGGCGGAAGCGCTCCATCTTTTCCTGCGCCGCGAGCAGCGTGTGCACGCGGTTGCCGTCGACGCTGCGGCCCATCTCCTTCAGCAGCGACAGCGCGGCCAGCCTGCCGGCATTTTCCGCGCCCTCGGCGCCGAGGATGCGCGCGCCGTCACCGGCCAGGTAGACGTTGGGCACCGAGCTGCGGCCCTCCATGGTCACTTCGGGGAACCACTGGCGCGCCGTCGCATCGAAGCGGAAGGCGCAGCGCGCCAGGTCGGCCAGCTGGGTTTCTGGGCGCAGGTGATAACCCATGGCCACCGCATCGCAGGCGATTTCCTGGGTCTCGCCGCCGGTACGGAAGCGGATCGCCTGCACGCCGTCTTCGCGGTCGCCGCGGATCTCGACCGGCTCCACGCCGACCAGCACGGGCACCCCAGCGCGCTTCAGCGCCGACACATAACCCATGCCCAGCTTCAGCACCGCCGGACGGGCCAGCAGCTTCGGCAAGGCCGTCACGCGGTTCCAGAAGCGCGAAGTATCCAGCACCGCGGCCACGCCGGCGCCGGCCTTCATATACTGGTAGGCCACCAGATAGAGCAGGGGACCACTGCCCATGAACACGACGCGCGAGCCGACGGCGCAGGCCTGCGACTTCAGCGCGATCTGCGCCGCGCCCAGGCTGTAAGTGCCGGACAGCTCCCAGCCCGGCACCGGCATCAGCCGGTCCGTGGCGCCGGAACACACGATCAGCGCGCTGTAGGGCAGCTTGCTGCTGCGCTGGCCGTTCACGATATGCACATGGCCTTCCGAGATGTTCCAGGCCAGTGTTTCGGGGTGGTAGTCGATGCGGCTGCGCAGCGCGTCGAAGCTGCGTTGCAGGCTGGCGGCGCGCTCCGCTTCGCTGCCGTACAGCGTGCCGTACTCGCGCTTGAAGTGTTCCGGCTGGCGGCGGTAGATCTGGCCGCCGTCGCGCCGTCCTTCCTCGATCAGCGTTGGGCGCAGGCCCGCAGCCACCAGTTCTTCGGCGGCGCGCACGCCCGCCGGACCGGCGCCGATGATGATTACGCCTGGTTCAGCCATGCTGCCTCCGTATGACGCGTTACCAATGCCATGCCTTCCCTGACCTCGGACGAGCAGGCCCGCAGGCGCTCGCCGTCGGCCGTCCACACCCAGCAATCCTGGCAGGCGCCCATCAGGCAAAAGCCTGCGCGGCGGCCGTCGCCGAATTCGGAACTGCGCACACTGCGCGTGGCGCCCAGCATGGCGACCAGCAAGGTGTCGCCCTGCAGCGCGGTCGCTGGCTGGCCATCGATCGTAAAGTGGACAGGCTGGCGGTCTTTTTCCGCCAGCCGTACAAAGCGCTGGTTCATGCAACTTCCTCAAGACAGTTTAACGAAGCCTGCTGGCTGATGAGGGCAGCAGTCGATTGGTGGCACAGCATGTTGCCGCCGTTGGGCAGGGCCTGGCGCGGCGGCGGCACGCGGTTGCAGACGCCGTCGATGCGCTGGTTGCAGCGGCCCAGGAAGGAACACAGCTCGGCGTCTTCGGCCGGCGGCTGGCTCAGGACCGGCAAGCCGTCGGCGCCACGCGCGCAGGCGCTGTCCAGCCAGCCCTGCTGCAGGCGCGGCACGGAACTGATCAGCAGATGCGCATACGGATGGAACGGCGGCGTGGACACGGCTTCGCGCGGCCGCGCTTCCACCTTGTTGCCGGCATAGAGCACCACGATCTCGTCGCAGATGGCGCGCACCGTGTTGATGTCGTGGCTGATGAACATATACGACACTTTCAGCTCGCGCCGCAGTTCGGCCAGCAGGTCGAGGATGGCCGACGCCACCACCGTATCGAGCGCGGACGTGATCTCGTCGCACAGGATCAGTTCCGGCTCCGCCGCCAGTGCGCGCGCCAGGTTGATGCGCTGCTTCTGGCCGCCCGAGAGTTCCCCCGGCAGGCGGCTGGCCACGGACGACGGCAACTTGACGAGATCCAGCAGCTGCTGCACCCGCTTGCGCCGGGCCGCGCCATTCAGTCCGTGGTAGAAGGCCAGCGGGCGTGCCAGGATGGCGCCAATCGTGTGTGCGGGATTGAGGGCGGTGTCCGCGTTCTGGAACACGAACTGCACGCGCTGGTGCTGTTCGCGGGTGCGGCCATGTTCGCAGGATGGCAGCGCTTTGCCGTCCAGAAGCACCTCGCCGCGTGCGCTTGGCACCATGCCCGCCACGACGCGGGCCAGCGTGGTCTTGCCGCAGCCCGATTCGCCGATCACGCCCAGCGTGGCGCCGCGCTCGATCGTCAGGTCGATGCCGTTCAGGATGCGCTTGGCCGGCAGGCCGTCCTTGCCGATGGCGCCATAGCCGGCCACCAGGCCGCGTACTTCCAGCAGCGGCGCGGCGCGGTGGCTTGCGCCGGATGGGCTTTCTCCCAGGTCGCGCGTAACCGGCGCGGCAGCGGCCAGCAGGCTTTGCGTGTAGGGGTGCGCCGGCGCGTGCAGCACCTGCGGGGTCGCGCCGTTCTCGCGCACCTCGCCGTCGCGCAGCACGACGATGCGGTCCGCCATCTGGGCCACCACGGCCAGGTCGTGCGACACGTAGACGGCGCTGATGCCGAGCTGGCGCACCACATCCTTGAAAGCGCGCAGCACTTCGATCTGGGTGGTCACGTCCAGCGCGGTGGTCGGTTCATCGAGAATCACCAGTTCCGGATCGGTGATGAAGGCCATGGCCGCCATCACGCGCTGCAACTGGCCGCCGGAGACCTGGTGCGGATAGCGCTTGCCGATATTCTCCGGGTCCGGCAGGGCCAGGGCGCGGAACAGCCCGACCGCCTTGGCTTCCGCCTGGGCGCGCGGCATGGTCTTGTGGATGGCGGCGCCTTCCACCACCTGGTCCATCAGCGTGCGCGAAGGGTTGAAGGCGGAGGAGGCGCTTTGTGCGATATACGAAACGGTGCGGCCGCGCAGCGCCGCCAGACCCTTGTCGTCCAGCGACAGCACATCCTTGCCCGCCACCTGCACCTTGCCGCCGACGATGCGGCATCCCTGGCGCGCATAACCCATCAGCGACAAGGCGATCGTGGTCTTGCCGGAGCCGGATTCGCCGATCAGGGCCAGCACTTCGCCCGGCAGGATGCTGAAGTCCTCGCCCTTGACGATCGGGATGTCGACGTCTTCATCATTGCGTGCACAAACGCGCAAGCCGCTAACTTGTACGAGTGGTGCCATTACATGCCCTTTCCGCGGCGGCCGCGCAGGTTATCGATCAGCAGGTTCACGCCGATGGTCAGCGTGGCGATGGCCAGCGCCGGCATCAGCACGGCCGGCGCGCCCTCGGAAAGGCCGCCAATGTTTTCGCGCACTAGCGAGCCCCAGTCCGCGTCAGGCGGCTGCACGCCCAGGCTGAGGAAGGACAGGCCGCTCAGCAGCAGCACGGTGAACACGAAGCGCAGGCCGAAGTCCGCCAGCACCGGGCGGATGATATTCGGCAGCACTTCCACGCAGGCGATGTAGAGCAGGCCTTCGCCGCGCGAGCGGGCCGCCTGCACGAAGTCCAGCGCCTGCACGTTGACGGCCAGCGAGCGTGAAATGCGGTAGGCGCCGGGCATGAAGCTCAGCGCAGCCGTCAGCACCAGCAGCGGCACCGAGGAACCGAAGGACGCCACCATCATCAGCGCGAACATCTTGCTGGGGATGGAAATCAGCGCATCCAGCGCGCGGCTCAGCGTCGCATCGATCCAGCCGCCGGATACGGCGGCAAAAAGGCCGAGCAGGGTGCCGATGGTGCTGGCCAGCATGGCGGCGGCCAGGGCCAGCGCCACGGTGTAGCGGGCGCCGACCAGCACGCGGGTCAGCATGTCGCGGCCCAGGTAATCGGTACCGAGCGGGAAGGCGGCGCTGATGCCGCCAAAGACGTCGCTATCGACGATGGCGCCGGGATCGTGCGGCGCGATCGAGGGTCCGGCCAGGGTAACGAGCAGCCAGAAGCCGACGATCAGCGCACCGAGCATGGCCAGCGGCGTGATTGGGAACGTTGGGCGGCGCAAGCGCAGGGAAGCGGGCATGTTCATGGATTGCGTAACCTCGGGTTGGATGCGATGGCGGCGATGTCCGCCAGCATGACGAGCAGCAGATAGGCGCCGCAGAAGATCAGCGAGCAGGCTTGCACCAGCGGGATATCGCGGGTGGTCACCGCATCGATCATCAGGTTGGCGATGCCGGGATAGTTAAAGATGCTCTCGACGATCAGCACACCACCCAGCAGGTAGGAGAGGCTGAGCGCGACGGCGTTCGCGATGGGGCCGACGGCGTTCGGCAGGGCATGGGTCAGCACGATGCGCACCGGCTTCGCGCCTTTCAGACGCGCCATTTCGACATAGGGAGAGCGGAGCTGGTCGATCACGGCGGCGCGCGTCATGCGGGCCATCTGCGCGACGATCACGCAGCACAGCGTGAACACGGGCATGGCGTAGGCGCGCAGGAACTGCCCCAATGTCTGTATGTCCGCCGTGTGCGACAGCGCCGAGAGCCAGCGCAGCTTCACCGCAAACAGCAGCACGGCCAGCGTGGCGATCAGGAATTCCGGCACCGACACCAGGGACACCGCCAGCATATTCATGCCGCGGTCGAACTTGGAGCCGCGGAACATGGCGGACAGGATGCCCAGCGTGAGGGCCAGCGGCACGGAGACGACGGCCGTGGCGCCGGCCAGCACCAGCGAATTGGGCAGGCGCTTGCCGATCATCTCCCCAATGGCCTGGCCGCTGACGAGAGAAGTACCGGCGTCGCCGCGCACGATATGGGCCAGCCAGCGCACATAGCGCACGGGCGCCGGCTGGTCGAGGCCAAACTGGGCGCGCAGCGCCGCCACCGTTTCCGGCGTGGCGGCTTGGCCCAGCGATTCCTCGGCCGCGTCGCCTGGCAGCAGGTTGGTGATCGCAAAGACGACGATCGAGACGATGAACAGCGTCAGCACGGCCATCGCCACGCGGTTCAGCAGGAGTTTTGCCATGGTCTTGTTCATGGTCAGTCCTTAATGCAGGATGTCCTGCAGGCGGTAATACGCGCCCACGAACGGCAGGAACCACGCCTTGCCGTGATAACCGGGGATCGCCGGCCAGTCAAGGTCGCGCCAGGGATTGCTCTCGGCGCGGCCGGCCATCACGTCCGCCATCTTCTGGCCCATGTGGACGGACATTTGCACGCCGTGGCCGCTGTAGCCCAGCGAATAGAACATGCCTTCATGCTGGCCTGCGCGCGGCAAGCGGTCGGCGGTCATGTCCACCAGGCCTCCCCAGCAATAATCGATGCGGGCATTGGCCAGTT
>DASWYX010000307.1:0-3393 GCA_036404755.1 Pseudoduganella sp. | reverse complement strand
GTAGAGCCAGCGCAGCATGGTCTTCTCGATGACGACGCCCAGCACGCCGACGATCAGCGGCGCCAGGATCAGCATCTGCCAGTAGTTCAGACCAAAATAGGCCATCCCCATCCAGGCGAGGAAGGCGCCCATCATGTACAGGGCGCCATGGGAAAAGTTAATCACGTTCAGCAGGCCGAAAATGACCGCCAAACCGAGGGACAGCATCGCATAGAAGGAGCCGTTGACGAGGCCAAGCAGCAATTGGCTCATCATCGCCGGCATCGGTACACCGAAAATTTCCATAAGCTCGCAATGTGAATGGCGGGCCATGCGGCCCGCCGGAGGTCAGACGGTTGGAATTACTTCCAGAGCGCGCACTTGGTTTCGGCCTTGGTCACATAGGCCTGGTCGCCAGGAATGGTGGCCACGACCTTGTAGTAATCCCACGGATACTTCGACTCGGACGGCTTCTTCACTTCCATCAGGTACATGTCGTGCACCATGCGGCCGTCCGGACGGATCACGCCGCCCTTGGTGAACATATCGTTGATCGGCGTCGCCTTCATCTTCGCCATCACCTTGTCCGAATCGTCGGTACCGACGGCTTTCACGGCTGCCAGGTAGTTCGAAGTGGCCGAGTAGTCGCCCGCCTGCAGCATGGACGGCTCCTTCTTCATCTTCGCGAAGTAGCGCTTGGACCAGGCGCGCGTGGCGTCGTTCATGTCCCAGTACCAGCCATCGGTCAGGTACATGCCCTCGGTGGTTTTCAGGCCCAGCGAGTGCACATCGTTGATGAAGATCAGCAGGCCGGCCAGCTTGGCCTTCTTGGTGATGCCGAATTCGTTGGCGGCTTTGATGGAGTTGATCGCATCGCCGCCCGCATTGGCCAGGCCCAGGATCTGCGCGCCGGACGACTGCGCCTGCAGCAGGAAGGACGAGAAGTCCGATGCGGACAGCGGATGCTTGACCGATCCCAGCACCTTGCCGCCGGCCTTGGTCACCACCTCCGCGGTATCCTTTTCCAGCGACTGGCCGAAGGCATAGTCGGCGGTCATGAAGTACCAGTTCTTGCCGCCCTGCTTCACGATCGCGCCGCCTGTGCCGCGCGCCAGCGCCACGGTGTCGTAGGCGTAGTGGATGGTGTAGGGCGTGCATTCCTCATTCGTCAGGCGCGAGGAGCCGGCGCCGATGGAGATGAAGATCTTCTTCTTTTCGGCCGCGACCTTGGCCATTGCCAGGTTAGCGCCGGAGTTGGTGCCGCCGATCAGCATGTCCACGCCCTGCTGATCGAACCATTCGCGCGCCTTGGACGCTGCGATATCGGCCTTGTTCTGGTGGTCGGCGGAGATGAATTCGACCTTCTTGCCGGCGATGACCGTGCCTGCATCGGCAATCGCCATCTTGATCGCTTCCGCGCCGCCCTGGCCGTCGATATCGGAATACAGGCCGGACATGTCGGTGATGAAGCCGATCTTGATCGTGTCGCCGGAAACTTGTGCATGTGCCGCGAGCGAGAAGCTCATTGCGCAAATGGCGGCAGCGGCAGTGGCGATAGCTGTGCGTTTCATATTGTCTCCATTCCCTGGGTGATTTATCAATTTAGTAGCCCATTCAAACGCCCAGCAGCTCGGTCAGGACCGGCATCTTGGCGCTCAATTCGGATGCAGCAAAGGTCTCCACGATCTGCCCATGCTCCATCACATAAAACCGGTCCGCCAGCGGCGCGGCAAACCGGAAATTCTGTTCCACCATGACGATGGTGTAGCCCTTCGCCTTCAGCGTCTTGATCATGCGGGCCAGGCCCTGCACGATCACTGGCGCCAGGCCTTCCGAAATCTCATCCAGCAGCAGCAGGCGGGCGCCGGTGCGCAGGATGCGCGCCACGGCCAGCATCTGCTGCTCGCCGCCCGAAAGGCGCGTGCCCTGGCTGTTGCGGCGCTCCTTCAGGTTGGGGAACATCTCGTAGATCTCGTCCACGGACATGCCCTTCCCGTCCGTCTTCAGCGCGGGCGGCAGCATCAGGTTTTCCTCCGTCGACAGCGAAGAGAAAATCCCGCGCTCTTCGGGACAGTAGCCCACGCCCAGGTGAGCTACCTTGTGCGTCGGCAAACCGATCGCTTCCTCGCCGTTGATGCGGATCGAACCCTTGCGCGATCCGGTCAGGCCCATGATGGCGCGCAGCGTAGTGGTGCGGCCCGCGCCATTGCGGCCCAGCAGGGTCACCACTTCGCCCGGATTCACCTTGATGTTCACATCGTGCAGGATGTGCGACTCGCCATACCAGGCCTGCAGCTTGTTGATTTCCAGTGCGGCCGCCATCAGTGCGCTCCCACCAGTTCGGTCGCTTGTGTGCCCATATACGCCTCCATCACCTGCGGATTCTTCGAGACTTCGGCATACGTGCCTTCAGCCAGCATGGCGCCGCGCTGCAGCACCGAAATGCGGTCGCAGATGCCGGACACCACGTTCATATTGTGTTCAACCATCAGGATGGTGCGCCCGCTGGAGACTTTCTTGATCAGCTCAGTCACGCGGTGCACATCCTCGTGCCCCATGCCCTGGGTCGGCTCGTCCAGCAGCATCAGCTCCGGCTCCATCGCCAGCGTGGTGGCGATTTCCAGCGCGCGCTTGCGGCCGTAGGGCATATCAACGGTGACGGTGTCCGCGAAGCTGGTCAGGTCCACCTCGGCCAGCAATTGCATGGCGCGGTCGTTCAGCTGATTCAGCGTACGTTCGCTCTTCCAGAAATGGAAAGTGGTGCCGAGCTGGCGCTGCAGGCCGATGCGGACATTCTGCAGCACCGTCAGGTGCGGAAAGACAGCGGAAATCTGGAAGGAACGGATCACGCCCATGCGCGCAATCTGTGCGGGCCTGGCCGAAGTGATGTCCTTGCCATTGAAGAGAATCTGGCCCGAGGTCGGGACCAAAAACTTGGTCAACAGGTTGAAGCAGGTAGTTTTTCCGGCCCCGTTGGGACCGATAAGGGCGTGAATATGGCCGCGCTGTACTTTCAAATTCACATCATTAACGGCCGTGAAGCCCTTGAACTCCTTCGTCAAATTCCTTGTTTCCAAGATGAAGTCTGACATTGTGTCTCCCGGATATTCTTTACAAGCAGCTAAATTTTTTTCTTAGATAATACACACAATTGACCACCACGCAATACAGTAAAACTACGCAGATGACGCCAGATCAAGCGCCGCTTTTTCGGCGATCATGATGACCGGCGAATTGGTATTGCCCGAGGTGATCGTCGGCATGATGGAGGCGTCGACGACCCGCAAACCCGCCACATCAATGACTCTGAGCCGGCTGTCCACTACCGCCGTGGGGTCATCGGCCCGGCCCATTTTGCAGGTGCCGACCGGGTGGAAAATAGTTGTTCCTATCGAACCCGCAGCTTCGGCTAAT
>DASWYX010000306.1:0-8354 GCA_036404755.1 Pseudoduganella sp. | reverse complement strand
CCCCGCCATCCGCCTCCACTCCCTCAGCCGCCACCGCGCCATCCGCCGCCGCGCCATCTTCCTCCGCCATGCTCGCTACCGCCGCTTCCAGCTCCGCCCCGCCGCCAGCGGGCCCGCGCTTACGGGACGTCGCTAACGACTCGCCGTCGGCCGTCGCTGCGGCGTCGGGCGTGGCCGCGCTGTCCGGCGGCGCTGCTGCTGCTGCGTCGGCACCTGCAGCGTCGGCAACTGCGGCGCGCGATCCGGGCGTTGCGGACGGTTTGGCGCTGGACGTCGGCGCGGGGCAGGGCGTCGCTGCGGGGCCGGCGATGGCGACCGGGGTTACCGGCGCGGCGGCGCGCAGTGCGTTCGCAGGGCCGGAGATTGTGTTGCGGCACGAGTGGAAACCGATTTCAAGGCCCTGATGGGCCGGTCAAGGCGGGACTTGGGCAGGACAGGGCTGCGCGTGCGGCGCTGCCGGCGGGCAGAGGCATCGAGGCCTGCGGCGCCACCGTCGCGATTGGCGAAATGTTGTTGCAATCCCACACCGGAGAGTTGCATTTGCTGCCCGCCTTGCCGGCTGCGGGGCGCAAGGTCCAGCGAAGGGCTTGCGCGCGCGGGGCCGCGTCGAAGTAGCCCCTGTGCGGACTGAAGAAACGCTCGAAAGCACTACGGTGTGCGCCGTCGCGAAAAGGATAAGGGCAAGGCCGGTTACGGTCCAAAAGTAGTTGCATTCAAGATAAAACCGGGAGAGTCGCGCCGCTCGAAGCGCGAGCATCTTTGAAAACGTTTTCGCGGTTGGTGAATTTCATAATTGCGGGAACGAAAACGAGGACGCAAACTGTGAACATATCGTGGCGAATGCTACGTGGATAACGACAAGACAGAGGAGACAGAAGAGTGAAACAGTATCAGCTCAAGAAGACCGCTATCGCCATCGCCGCAGCGCAGTTTGCACTGCTCGCCGCCAGCGCCGCGATGGCCCAAACCGAATCCGCCGCGCCGGCAGCCGCCAAAACCGACGCCTCTGTCGTGGTCGTGACCGGCCAGCGCGCAGCGCTGCAATCGGCCCAGAATATCAAGCGCAACTCCGACGAAATCGTCGACTCCATCGTGGCCGACGACATCGGCAAGCTGCCCGACCGCTCCGTGACCGAAGTGCTGCAGCGCGTGGTCGGCGTGGCCATCGACCGCACCATGGCCAAGGGCGACCCCGAACACTACTCGGTCGAAGGTTCCGGCGTGACCATCCGCGGCCTGACCTACGTGCGTTCCGAACTGAATGGCCGCGACTCCTTCTCCGCCAACGGCGGTCGTTCGCTGAACTTTGAAGACGTGCCGCCGGAACTGATGGCTGGCGTGGACGTGTACAAGAATCCTTCCGCCGAGCAGATCGAAGGCTCGATCGGCGGCCTGGTCAACCTGCGTACCGCGCTGCCATTCGACTTCAAGGGTCCGAAGCTTTCGCTGAGCGCGGACTATACCTACAATGAGCTGGGCAAGAAGAAGAAGCCGGGCGGCTCCGTGATGGCGTCCAACCGCTGGAAAACGGACTTTGGCGAATTCGGCGCCCTGATCGACCTCGCATACTCCGAAAGCGCCACCCGAACCGACGCCTTCCAGGTCGAGCCCTACTATCCGCGCAATGACGTGGTCAACGGCAAGACCGTGTGGGTGCCGAAGGGCGCGCAATGGCGTACGCTGGAATTCGACCGCAAGCGCGAAGGCTACTACGGCGCGCTGCAATGGAAGAAGGACTCCTCCCTGCAGTCGCACCTGACCTACTTCAAGTCCAAGTACCAGATGCAGTGGGATGAGCGCGCGATCTTCTCGCAGGCCAGCCCATACAACATCGGCGTCAGCCCGGACGCAACGTATGGCCCGAACGGCAACCTGCTGACCGGCACCATGAGCGACCCGACCGACGGCGGCATCAACTTCGGCGGCGACACCCGTACCTCGAACCGCAAGTCCGACACCACCGATATCGCGTGGAACGTCACCTGGCGTCCGGCCGACCGCTGGACCCTGAAGTCCGACCTGCAATACATCAAGGCCAAGACCCACAGCTTCGACTCCACCGTGGCGACCGGCGTGCAGATGGCGAAAGAGAAGATCGACCTGTCCGGCGACGTGCCGCGCCTGATCTTCGACCAGAGCGACCTGGCTTACCTGGCGGACCCGAAGAACTACTACTGGGCCTTCACCATGGAGCACCTGGACCGCGCCAAGGCCACCGGCAAGTCCTGGAAGGGCGATGCGATCTATGACTTCGAAGACCACCCCTTTCTGAAGGACATCCGCTTCGGCGTTCGCCTGTCCAACAAGGATTCGGTAACGATGAATTCCAATCCGAGCTACAACTGGTCGGCGGTTTCGCAACCGTGGCAGGTGGGCTGGGACATCAGCAAGCTGGCATCGCTGGGCGATCCGCGCTTCAACAACAACACCGAGCTGCACACCTTCAGCAACTTCTTCAACAGCAATATGGCTGTGCCGTCGCTGGTGTTCCCGTCGGTATCGCTGGCGAATGGCTTCCCGGACTCCTACGCAGCGCTGCACAAGTACCACGACATCCTGTGCGCAGAAGCGCATGGCGGCGATTCTTCGAGCTGCGCAAAATGGACGCCTGCCACTTTCGGCACCGATCCGGCCGGCACCAACGACCAGTCGGAAAAGACCAAGGCCTTCTACACCCAGGTGCGTTTCGGCTTTGATGACCTGAAGTTCCCGGTCGACGGTAACCTCGGCGTGCGCTACGTGAAGACGGACATGACCGCGCACGGCTACACCACCTTCACGCCGAGCATCAATATCCCGACCGGCAATACGGTGACCGGCCAGAAGTTCGCGAACATCCCGGCCTTCAAGCAGGCGCAGGACTTCGAGAACGACTACCACAACGTGCTGCCCAGCCTGAACCTGCGCATGAAGGCGACCGACCAGCTGCAGTTCCGCTTCGGCTTCGCCGGCGCCATGTCCCGTCCGGACTTCTCGCAGCTGCAGGCCTACACCACGCTGTCGCAGACCGCGGACATCACCAACACCGGTACGTCCACCGTCATCAACAGCGTGAACCAGTCGGGCGACGCGTCGGGCAATCCGAAGCTGAAGCCGATCACCTCCAAGCAGACCGACCTGACCGCGGAATGGTACTTCTCGCCGGTAGGCTCGTTCACCGTGGCGGTGTTCAACAAGCAGCTGAAAGATGTGATCATCAACCAGACGTTCAACTTCCAGCTGCCGGACGTCGCCGGCAATATGCAGAACTTTGCCGTCACCGGTCCCGTGAACGGCGCCAAGGGCCACGCCCGCGGCATCGAGCTGGCTTACCAGCAGTACTTCGACAAGCTGCCAGGCTGGCTGTCCGGCATCGGCCTGCAGGCGAACTACACCTATGTGGACAGCAAGCAGAAGCTGTACAGCCCAGTGTTCTCGGCCTACTGCAACGGCTCCGGCCAGACGGCGACCCTGAACACCAATATGAACGGCTGCGACACCAACGGCCAGACCTTCGGCGACCTGCCGCTGCCGCTGCTGTCGAAGAACGCCTATAACCTGGCGCTGCTGTACGACAAGGGCCCATGGTCCGCCCGCCTGGCTTACAGCTGGCGTTCGAAGAACCTGCAGGCTGTGAACGTGAACGGCACCAACGGCGGCGACGCTACGGACACCAATCCGAACAGCCCGACCTTCGGCCAGCATGTGGTGCGCTGGGCGCTCCCGACCTGGGCTGATTCCTACGGCACGCTGGATGCATCGGTGTTCTATCAGTTCAACGAGAAGATGTCGATCGGCTTTGAAGGCACCAACCTGACGGACGCCAAATACCGCCAGCTGATGCAACAGCACACCGGCCTGATGGGCCGTGCATGGTTCGTCTCCGGCCCGCGTTATTCCGTGAAAATGCGCTACTCGTTCTAAGGAGGCGGATGCATGAAGCGAACTTTTCGTCGCGTCCTGCTCTCCGTCTGCATCGCCAGCCTGGCCGGAAACGGCCTGGCTGGTGAATTGCCGCGCCTCGTCACCAAGGATGGGCGCCATGCCCTGATGGTCGATGGCGCGCCATTCCTGATGCTGGGCGGGCAGGCCCACAATTCCAGCAACTACCCGGCGGCGCTCAAGCCGCTGTGGGCGGCGGCCGCCGATGCGGGTGCCAACACCGTCGAAGTGCCTGTGGCGTGGGAGCAGATCGAACCCACGGAAGGCCGCTTCGACTTCAGTTTCGTCGACACGCTCGTAAAAGAGGCGCGCCAGAACAAGGTGCGCCTCGTGCTGTTATGGTTCGGCACCTGGAAGAACACCAGTGCCACCTATTCGCCGGAATGGGTGAAATTCAATAACCAGCGCTTCCCCCGCATGCTGGACAAGGAAGGCAAGGACATCTACTGTCTGTCTCCGTTTGGCGAGGAAACGCTGAAGGCCGACCGCAAGGCGTTCGTCGAGCTGATGAAGCACATCAAGAAGATCGACGAAAAGCAGCAGACGGTGATCATGGTGCAGGTCGAGAACGAAGTCGGCACCTATAACCTGGTGCGCGACTATGGCGCAAAGGCGCAGGCGGCGTTTGCCCAGCTCGTGCCGCAGGCTGTCCTGGCGCGCAAGAAGTCGCCGGTGCCGGGCGCCGCATCGGGCACCTGGTCCGAAGTCTATGGACCGTATGCGGAAGAGTACTTTCATGCCTGGGCCGTGGCCAGCTATATCGAGGAAATCGCCAAGGCCGGCCGCGCCGTGTACGACCTGCCGATGTACGTGAACAATGCGCTGCGCGACCCGCTGGCGCCGATGGCGCCGTGGAAGGACAACTTCGCCAGCGGCGGTCCCACTTTCGACGTGATCGATATCTACAAGGCGGCTGCGCCGCACATCGATGTGGCCGCGCCGGACATCTACATGCCCGAGTGGGCCAAGGTTACGGCCACGGTGGAGAAGTTCCAGCGTCCGGACAATGCGCTGATGGTGCCGGAAATCGGCAACGCCGAGAATTACGCGCGCTACGCCTACCTGGTATTCGGCCGCGGCGGCATCGGCTTCGCGCCATTCGGCCTGGATTACGCGGACTACAGCAACTTCCCGCTGGGTTCCAAGCTGAAGGACAAGAAGATGGCCGAACCTTTCGGCAAGGTGTTCAAGGTCTTCCGCCCGATGCAGCGCCAGTGGGCGAAATGGGCTTTCGAAGGCCGCACTTATGGCGTGGCCGAGAGCGAGGAGCGTACGCCGCAGACCGTCGAAATGAAGGGCTGGAAGGCGACGGTGTCCTTCCGCGAATGGCAGATGGGCGAGAAGCACTTCTTCCCGAACCTGAAGGACCTGCCGGCCGATACCGAGTCGCCCAACGGCGGCGTGGCGATCGCGCAGATTGCGGACAATGAATTCATCATCGTCGGCCAGCACGCCCGCGTGAAAATTAGCGGCGAAAACAAGCGGTCCATGTATGCCCGCGTGGAGGAAGGCTATTTCGACGCCTCCGGCAAGTGGGTCATGGAGCGCAACTGGAACGGCGACCAGACGGACTATGGCCTGAATTTCACCGGCAATCCGGTGGTGCTCAAGGTCCGCCTGGGCACATACTAAGGAGAAGAAATGCGTTTCCAACCGATGCAGGCCGCGGCATTGATTGCCCTGGCCGCCAGCGGCAGCGCCCTTGCGGGCACGTTCGAGCAGACGGGAAATGGGATAGTCGTCAAGCCGGACAGCGGCGCGGCGAAGGAAATCCGCCTGGAGCTGATGGACGATAACATCATCCACGTCCTCAAGCTCGATCAAAGCGGCAAGGCGCTCACGCCGTCTCTGATGACGGTCGCCAAGCCTTGCGGCTGCACGTTCACCGTCAACCGCAAGGGCGACACGGTCACGCTGAAGGCCAACAAGATCGCCGCCGCCGTGTCGCTGGCGACGGGCAGCCTGCAGTTCTCGGACGCAGGCGGCAAGCCATTCCTCAGCCAGGCATCGGAATCGATCGAGCCGGTCGAAGTGGGCGGCAAACCCTTCGTCGCCATCAAGCAGGGCTTCAACCACGGCACGAAGGACGCCTTCTATGGCCTGGGCCAGCATCAGAATGCCCAGATGAACCTGAACGGCGAGGACGTGGTGCTGGCCCAGCACAATATGATCGCCTCCGTGCCTTTCGTGGTTTCGGACAAGAACTATGGCCTGCTGTGGGATAACAACGCCATCTCCCGCTTCGGCAATCCGCGTCCCTATGGCCCGCTGCAGCGCGACCTGAAGCTGGTCGATGCCGAGGGCAAGTCGGGTGGCCTGACCGCGCGTTACTACGTTGACGGCAAGCTGGCCCTGACCCGTCAGGAATCCGATATCGCCTACCAGTACCTGAAGGACGTGGCCGAGAACTGGCCGAAGGAACTGGGCCCGGTCAAGACCCTGAAGGACGTGAAAGTGGTGTGGGAAGGCACGATGGCGAGCGACAAGCCGGGCGTGCACAAGATGCAGCTGTACGCATCCGACTACGCCACGCTGACCGTCGACGGCAAGCAGGTGATGGACGTGTGGCGCCAGGGCTGGAATCCCTGGTATCACAACTTCGAATTGAAGTTCGAGAAGAACAAGCCGGTCAAACTGAAGCTGGAGTGGAAGCCGTCGGGCGGCATGGTCGCCATGACCCACAGCGATCCGCTGCCGGAAGCGGAGCGCCACTCGCTGACGCTGTCCTCCGAAATCGCGCAGGGCATCGATTACTACGTGATCCGCGGCGAGAACATGGACAAGGTCATCGCCGGCTACCGCCACCTGACCGGCCAGGCGCCGATGATGCCGAAGTGGGCCTACGGCTTCTGGCAGTCGCGCCAGCGCTACGAAACCCAGCAGCAACTGCTGGACACGCTGCACGAGTACCGCAAGCGCCAGTGGCCGCTCGATAATATCGTGCAGGACTGGTTCTACTGGCCGGAAAACGGCTGGGGCTCGCACGACTTCGACAAGGTCCGCTTCCCCGATCCGAAAGGCATGGTGGACGAGGTGCACCGCAACCACGCGCGCATCATGATTTCCATCTGGGGCAAGTTCTACGACACCACGGACAACTACAAGGAGTTCGCGTCCAAGGGCCATATGTGGACCAAGAACGTGGAAGACGGCGCGCTGGACTGGGTCGGTCCCGGCTACAAGAACAGCCATTACAGCCCGTATGCGCCGGAAGCGCGCGAAATCTACTACCGCCAGATGAAGCACAAGCTGGTGGACATGGGCTTCGACGCCTGGTGGATGGACAATACCGAGCCGGATGTTCTGTCCAACTCGCGTCCGGAAGATTTCAAGAAGCTGATCGGCCCCACCATCTATGGCCCGGGCGAAGTCACCTTCAATCCGTATAGCCTGATGCACACCCAGGGCATGTATGAAGGCCTGAAGCGCGACCAGCCGGACAAGCGCCAGTTCATCCTGTCCCGTTCCGGCTTCGCGGGCATCCAGCGCAACGCCACCGCCGTGTGGAGCGGCGACGTGGCCAGCCGCTGGAACAATCTGTATGACCAGATCGCATCCGGCGTGAACATGTCGATGTCCGGCATCCCCAACTGGACCCACGACATCGGCGGCTATGCCCAGGAAAACCGCTACCAGTACGGCGACGTGGGCTCGGCCCAGGAAAACCGCAGCACCACCGGCGGCCAGATCGACCCGGCGGACATGAAGGAATGGCAGGAGCTGAACCTGCGCTGGTTCCAGTTCGGCGCCTTCTCGCCGCTCTTCCGCTCGCACGGCGAAGTGGTCAAGCGCGAGATCTACAATATTGCGCCGGAAGGTTCGGAGACGCGCGACTCCATGGTGTCCTACCTGAAGCTGCGCTACCGCCTGATGCCGTATATTTACGCGACCGCTTCCGACACCTACTACAAGTCGGGCACGATCATGCGCGGTCTGGTAATGGACTTCCCGAACGATGACCGCGTGAAGAACATCAAGGACCAGTACCTGTTCGGCCACGATTTCCTGGTGGCGCCGGTGACCAGCTATGGCGCCCGCGAACGCAGCGTCTACTTCCCGAAGGGCGCTTCCTGGTATGACTTCGACAGCGGCGCCTTGCACAAGGGCGGCAGCACGATTACCGCAGCCGCGCCGGCCGCGCGTATCCCGGTCTTCGTGAAGGCCGGCGCCATCGTGCCGACCTTGCCGGTGCAGCAGTATGTGGACGAGCATCCGGATGCGCCGGTCACGCTCAAGGTCTACACGGGCGCCAACGGCGAGTTCTCGCTGTATGAGGACGACGGCGTGAGCAACGGCTATACCCGCGGCGAATACAGCCGCATCCCGCTGCGCTACGACGACAAGTCGGGCACCGTCACCATCGGTAACCGCGAAGGCCAGTACCAAGGCATGGTGGCCAAGCGCACGTTCAGGGTCCACTTCATCAAGCCGGG
>DASWYX010000305.1:0-4736 GCA_036404755.1 Pseudoduganella sp. | reverse complement strand
GCCAGGAAGTAGCGCGCATACGGCACGTCGGCGGCGACGTGGTACTTGGCGCCGGCGTCGAAACCGTCCGCCTGCATCGGCAGCGGGCGCTTCACGCCCATGTACTGCTCGCGCAGTTGCCACCAGCTCTTGTCGTAGTCCGCCGGCCTGGTCTTGCCGGAGTAGACATCCCAGCGCCATTTATCGACCGAGTAGCCGAAGGGCAGGAACGCCACCTTGGCCAGCGCGCGCTGCAGCAGGTTGCCGATGTCCGCATTGGCATCCGGTTCCTGGTCCATCAGGCCCACCTTCTTCAGGTAGTCCGGCGTGATGGAAAGCGCAATGGTGTCGCCGATCGCTTCGTGGAAGCCGTCGTTGGCGCCGGTGCGGAACAGGTTGGACTGGTTCTTGTAGGCCAGGTCGTAATAGATATGGCCCAGCTCATGGTGGATCACGGTGAATTCTTCGGCGGTGGGGCGGATGCACATCTTGATGCGCACATCATCCTTGCCGTCCAGCTGCCAGGCGGATGCGTGACAGACCACGTCGCGGTCCTGCGGCTTGGTCAGGAGGGAGCGCTGCCAGAACGTCTCCGGCAGCTTCTGCATGCCGAGCGAGGTGTAGAAGCGCTCGCCGTACTGCACCATTTCCTTGGCCGAGGTCTTGCGCTCTTCCAGCACCTTGGTCAGGTCGATCTTGCTGGCGCCGGTCGCCGGCATCAGCAGGGGATAGATATTGTCCCAGGTCTGGCTCCACATATTGCCGAACAGGTGGGCCGGGATCGGGCCGGTCAGCGGCACGACGTCCGGACCGTAGGCTTCGCGCAGCTTGTAGCGCGCATATTCGTGGAGCGAGTCGTACAGCGGCTTCACCTGCTGCCACAGGCGTTCCATCTCGGCCGAGAACTGCTCGGGCGTCATGTCGTACTGCGAGCGCCACAGGGCGCCGGTATCGGCATAGCCCATTTCGCGCGCGCCCTTGTTGGACAGCTCAACGTAATCGCCATACATCTTCTTGTAGGCCGGCGACTGGCTGTGCCAGCCGTTCCACGCGTCCAGCAGCTGCTTCGGATCGCGGCTGGTGGCCAGGACTTTTTCCAGTTCGCCCAGCGGCATGCAGGGACGGCCGTCCGTCGGGCAGTATTTGGCCTTGCCGTAGGCGCCCTGCAGCGCAGCCTTCTTCGCCGAGTATTCGGCGCGCTCCTTCGGATCGGACAGCATCAGCGTCAGCTGCAACAGTTTCAGCTTGCGCGCATCGTCTTCGGAAACCTTCGAGCCATTGTAGCGGCGCGCTTCCAGCGCAGCCTTGCCGGCCGCATCCAGCGTCAGTTCGCCGAAGTAGGCGGACAGCGCTTCCGTATCGTCGGTAATGAAATTGGCCGCCACCCAGTCGGCGCGGTTGGCGTCCATGCCCAGCTTGTCGAATTTTTCTTCAGTCGCCTGGATGAATTTATGCGCATCGGCCGCGGTAGCCTTGCCCTTCTTGGGGGCTTCGGCAGCGTGGGCTGCGCCGGCGGACAAGGCCAGCGCGGTGGCCAGCACCAGCGGTTTCTTGGTCATCGTTTTGAACAATTCAATCTCCTCATGTGTAAAACTGCACGCTAATATAACATTCACGTCTTCCATGAAATACTTCAAGTTCGCCCTTTTGGCACTGGCCAGCCAGGCCGCACTGGCGCAGAATGCGGACCGCCACTTCGTGTCCGCCACGCGCAACCAGAACACGCTGGAAATCGCCGTCAGCGACGGCAAATACCTGATCAAGCCCTATTCGGCTACCGTCGTTGAAACCACCTTCATCCCGAATGGCGAGCGCTTCGATCCGGCATCGCACGCCGTGGTGCTGGCGCCTGCCGCCACCACTGCGCTCGACGTCGCACTGGATGATCGCGGCGCCTCGCTTGACTTTGCGACGCCCGGCATCACCGTCCACGTACAGAAGCAGCCTTTCCGCATCAGCTATATCTACAAGGGGCAGCCCCTGGTCGCTGAAAAGCGCGGCTACATCCACGGCGCAGGCAACGAGACCATCGAATTCGCGCTGGACGGCGACGAGGCCTTGTACGGAGCGGGCGCCCGCGCGGTCGGCATGAACCGCCGCGGCAACCGCTTCCAGCTGTATAACAAGGCGAACTACGGCTACGGCAACCGTTCGGAGCTGATGAACTTCACGATTCCGATGGCGCTGTCGTCGAAGAAGTACGCGCTGCATTTCGATAATCCGCAGATCGGCTACCTGGACTTCGACAGCAAAAAGGACGGCACCCTGAGCTACGAAACCATCGGCGGCCGCAAGACCTACCAGGTAGTGGCAGGCGACAAGTGGGAGGACATCATGGCCGCCTATACCAGCCTGACCGGCCGCCAGCCGCTGCCTCCGCGCTGGGCCTTCGGCAATTTCGCCAGCCGCTTCGGCTATCACACGGAAGCGGAAACCCGCGCCGTGGTGGACAAGTTCATCGAAGAGAAAATCCCCGTCGACGCCGTGGTGCTGGACCTCTACTGGTTCGGCAAGGAAGTGAAAGGCACGATGGGCAACCTGGCCTGGGATAAGGACAACTTCCCCAATCCGCGCGGCATGACCGCCGACCTGGCGAAGAAGGGCGTGAAGACGGTAGTGATCACCGAGCCCTTCGTGCTGACCACGTCCAGCCGCTGGCAGGAAGCAGTGAATGCCAAAGCGCTGGCCACGAGGCGCGACGGCAAGCCCTACACGTATGACTTCTTCTTCGGGAACACGGGCCTGATCGACCTGTACCGACCGGAAGGCCGCGAATGGTTCTGGAATATCTACAAAAGTTTGAAGGCGGACGGTGTGACCGGCTGGTGGGGCGACCTGGGCGAGCCGGAAGTGCATCCAAGCGCACTGCAGCACGGCACGGGTTCGGCCGACCAGGTCCACAATATCTACGGCCATGACTGGGCGCGCCTGATCGCCGAGGGCTATGCCAAAGAGTTCCCGCAGGAGCGTCCCTTCATCCTGATGCGCGCCGGCTATTCGGGCTCGCAGCGTTTCGGCCTGATCCCGTGGTCGGGCGACGTGTCGCGCGGCTGGGGTGGACTGCAGTCGCAAATGGAGATCGCGCTGCAAATGGGCATGCAGGGCCTGGCCTATATGCATTCGGACCTGGGCGGCTTCGCGTCGCCGGTGCTGGACGATGAGCTCTATGTGCGCTGGCTGCAGTATGGCGTGTTCCAGCCGGTGTTCCGTCCGCACGCGCAGGAGGAAGTGCCGGCCGAACCGGTGTTCCGCGAACCGCGCACCAAGGCGCTGGCGCGCGATGCGATCCGCCTGCGTTATGCCATGCTGCCATATAACTACACGGCAGCCTTCGAGGACAGCCAGACCGGCATCCCGCTGATGCGCCCCATCCTGTTCGAGGATGCGGAAGGGGCGGGCCTGTCGTCCACCTACCTGTGGGGCGACAGCTTCCTGGTCGCGCCGATCACCGAGCCGGGCGCCGCGCGCAAGGAAGTCTACTTCCCGAACAAGGGCAGCGTGTGGTTTGACTTCTACACGGACAAGCGCCATCGCGGCGCGATCACCGAAGTGGTGCCGACCGTTGCCGACCATATTCCGGTGTTTGTCCGTGCCGGCGCCTTCGTGCCGATGGCGAAAGTAGTGCAGACCACGCGCGACTACAGCACGAAGCAGATCGACCTGCATTATTACTACGATCCGCTGGCCGGCGCGACCAGCGGCAAGTTGTATGACGATGACGGCGCCACCGCCAACGCCTTCGAGCAGGGCAAATATGAGCTGGTGCGCTTCAGCGGCGCGGCCGACGCCAAGGGTTTCGGGATCGGCATCGCCACCGAAACCGGCAAGGCGGCCCAGGCGCAGCAGCGGGGGTACAAGCTGATCGTCCACAATGTGACCACGCGTCCGCGCACGGTTACCCTGGATGGCAAGCCGCTGGCTTTCAACTGGGCGAAAGGGCGGCTTGAGATGCTGATCCCGGCGCGTAGCGCAATGCAGGCCAAACTGGCGGTTATTTTGTAGCCTGACTACAAACACCGTCGCAAACGGGCGATTTTCGGGCTAAAGCTTGATTGACAGCCCGAAATCGCCATGTTATTTTGCTACAAATTTACTCAAAATACTCGGGGACAGCTGATGCAGATGCACGCCGCTATTACCAAACCCAGGCTGTCTTTCTGGCAGCTGTGGAACATGAGCTTCGGCTTTTTCGGGATCCAGTTCGGTTTCGCGCTGCAGAACACGAATACCAGCCGGATTTTCGCGACACTGGGCGCCACGCCGGATGAACTGCCGCTGTTCTGGCTTGCCGCGCCCGTGACCGGCCTGCTGGTGCAGCCCATCATCGGCTACCTGAGCGACAACACCTGGCACCCGAAGTGGGGACGTCGCCGCCCGTTCTTCTTTATTGGCGCTGTGCTGGCGGCGATCGCACTGTTCCTGATGCCCAATTCCGCCGCCATCTGGATGGCAGTGTCCGTGCTGTGGATGATGGACGCGTCCATCAACGTGTCCATGGAACCGTTCCGCGCCTTCGTCGGCGACAAGCTGGATCCTTCGCAGCATACGGCCGGCTACGCGATGCAGACCTTCTTCATCGGCTGCGGCGAGGTGATCGCCTCCCTGCTGCCTACGCTGTTCACGGACATCCTCCATGTGAGCAATGAAGCCGTCAACGGCGCCATTCCGGACTCCGTGCGCTACTCCTTCTATGCCGGCGGCGCGGTCTTCTTCCTGTCCGTGCTGTGGACGGTGCTGACCGCCGACGAACTGCCGCC
>DASWYX010000304.1:0-7309 GCA_036404755.1 Pseudoduganella sp. | reverse complement strand
GGTTCCTTGGACAGGTTGGCGAACACTTCCGCCATCTGGCCCATGCCCACCAGTTCCATATCCGGCAGGCTTTCTTCGGCGCGGCGGCTGGCGTTGGCCAGTTCCAGGCGCACTTTGGCGAGCGCCTCTTCCACATGGGCCAGCGCCTGCGTCACCTGCTGCAGCGTGGCGCGCATCGATTCGATATCGGAAGTGCCCCAGTTTTCCGGCACGATGGCCGGCGTTTCGGCGTCCGCGCGCACGCGGTTCAGCTGGCCTGCCGGGAAACGGATGCCGCCGCCCTGGACCGCCAGTGCCTCGCGCACGGCCGGCCAGTTGCCTTCCGCGGTGGAGAACACCAGCTCGCCCTCCTGGTTGACGGACACGCGCACGCCCGCAGGCGCCAGCGCCTGGTCGAAGCGGTTGACGATTTCGTTGTCGGTCAGGCCAGGGCCAAGGTGCACCGAGCGCAGGCCGGCCGTGCCGCCGCTGACGGAAATCGCCAGGGTTTCACGCGCGCCATTGCGCAGGTTGCCCAGGTTCATGCCGCGCACGGTAAAGCGCTGGCTGGACGGGGCGGTGGAGAAATTCAGTTGTGCATCCAGCGTGCCGCCGGACGCGGCGCTGCGCGTCTTCCAGTTGTCGGTGAACTGGCGCACGCGCTGTTCCACCTGGCCGTCGCGCATCTGGCGCACGGCCAGCTTGGCGGCGAGGTCGGTTTTCAGCGCGCGCAACTGGGCGGCGCTCTGTTCCAGGAAGTCGACGGCTTGCTGGGCGCCCGAGATATCGTTCTGCAGCGGCTGGTCCCACTTGGTCAGGCCGCGGCGCAGTGGAACGGGTTTGCTGTCGGCGGGCACGCCGTTCTGCACGTCCGCCGAGATTGTCGCATCGGCCAGCGCGGCATCGACCTGGCTGGCGCTGGTGGCCGCCGAACCGGACGTGCCGGTCGCGGACGGACCGGTCGCGTAGCCGGTGGTGGTTGAGCGCTGGACGATTTCCATGGTGTATTACAGTGCGTTGAAGAGCGACAGGTTGGCGATCTTGGAATAAGCCTGGTAGGTCGCCTGCAGGGCGTTATTGTAGCCGTTCAATTCGGTTGCGGCGATGCCATAATCGAGCTGGCCCATGTCCGTCATCGCAATCTTGTTGGACAGGCTCACATTGCTGTGGTTATTCGACAGCGTTTCCATCACGTTCTGCGCGCCGCCGAAAGAAGCAATCTTCTGGGTAATCAGGCCGAGCGCCGCATCCGAACCGTCGAGGGCGGTCGTCAGGATGGTGCGCGTGGTCGGATTGTTCGGGTCGGCGCCCGGCGCGCCGAGGGCGGCGATGGCGTCGTCGATCTGGTTCAGCCAGGTCTCGATGCCTTGTGCGTCCACGTTCGCCACCTGGGTGATGCCGTTGCCCACCACGACCTGCTGCTGGCCGTTGTTGCCGGCATACGCATACTTCGAGCCCGCAGGGCCGGTATCGGTGATAGCCGGGGTGCCGGTCAGGGTGCCGGAAAAGATGTATTTGCCTTCCTGGTCGCGGGTATTCGTGTTGTAGAACACGGAGTCGCGCAGCGCGGTCAGGCTGTTGACCATCGAATTCAGGTCGGACGGGGTGTTCGAGCCATCCGCGGACCAGACCAGCAGGTCGCGTGCCGCGTTGATGTCGCCCACCATGCCGTCCAGGTAGGTCTCATTCTTGCTCAGGCGGACCTTGACGGCCGCGATATTGTCCACGTACTGGTTCAGGATGGCTTCTTCCCGCGTCAGGCGCGACAGGCGCACATTGGTGATCGGGTCGTCCGACGGCACCAGCAGCTTGTTACCGGTCGCCATTTTCTCGGTCAGCTGGGCCAGCGTGCCTTGATTGAGACCCAGCGAGCGGTTCATCGTCGCCTGGAATTGCATGGATGCGATACGCATGGGCTCTCCTTAACCGAACATCGCCAGCGTGGCGTCAAACAGCTGGTTGGCGACGGCGATCACTTTCATGTTCGCCTGGTACATATTCTGGTACTCGACCAGGTTGATGGCTTCCTCGTCCTTGTTCACCGAGCTGGTGGCCGACCAGTCGTCTTCCGACTGCTGGCGGATGGTGGTCGAGGTTTTCAGCAGGGCCTGGTTCTGGGCGCTGTCGATGCCGAGCTTGCCGACCAGCTGGGTGTCGGCGTCGCCCAGCAGCACGCTGCCGACGGAAGTCAGGTTCACGGCCTGGTTCTTGATATCGATGATCGCTTGCAGATTGCCGCTGTCGCCCGGTGTGCCATCGGCCGAGAAGGCCAGGTCGGACGCCTTGAAGCCGGCCGTGATCGACATCAGGCCGCCAAAGCCGGTCGGGTTGAAGTTGAACAGGGGCAGGCCGCTCGGTGGCGGATTGACGCCGTCCGAACCGAGCGCCAGCTGGGCGTTGACCTTCTGCGACATCTGGTCGGCCATGTCATAGATCGAGCGTTGCAGCGGCAGCAGGGTATTCTTTTCGAAATCGCCGAGGCCGCCCAGTTGGCCGCCCAGCTTGGTATCGTCCAGCGCGAAGGCCGTGCCGGCGAAACCGACGGTCAGCACCGGGCTGCCGCTGGTGGTGTCGATGCTCAGGGTGCCGGCCACCTTGCCCATCACCAGCGGCTGGCCGCCTTTCAGCGACACGGTGCGCGTGCCGTCCGGCTGCTCCAGCACTTCGATGGAAGCGAAATTGGCCAGCTGGTCGATCTGCTGGTCGCGCTCGTCGATCAGGGCCGAGGTATTGGTGCCGAGGGCGCCGGCGGTCTGGATGCGCTCGTTCAGGCTGGCGATATTCTTCACCAGCGTGTTGAATTGCGGGACGATCGATTCGCGCTGCTGGATCACGGACAGCTGCTGGTTGCGCGTCACCGAGTAAATGCTGTTGAAGCTCTGGGCCAGCGCATCGGCGGCCGTCACCACCTGCTGGCGCAGCGGGGTGGAGGTGGGATCGACGCCGGCCGCGTTCAGGGCCGAGAAGAATTTGTCGATGCCATTGGAGAGGCTGGTCTTGTCGTCGCCCATCACGCGCTCGAGCTGCGTCATGTAGGGCTGGGTCTGGGTGTAGCGGCCCAGGTCCGAATTGGCGCGCCACAGCTGCTGGGTCTTGTAGCTGTCGGAAAAACGCAGCAGGCTGCTGATCTGCACGCCGTAGCCCGCCGACATCGTGCCGATGCCCGGCGCCACGGCCGTCAGCAGCACGCCCTGGCGGGTGTAGCCCTTCGTTTGCAGGTTGGCAATGTTCTGGCTGGTCGTGTTCAGGGCCGCCTGGGCAGCGAGCGAACCGGTCAGTGCATTGTTGATAATGGCCATGGGCGATCTGTTCCTGTAAATCCGTTAATCGTAAAAGGCGACCGCGACTTGCGGGACATTAAGCCGGCGGTGACTTTTTATCTGGAGAGGCGGGCAGCAGCTGCCGCAGGATGGCGTCGGCGATGCCGAAGGCGTGGCGGCCGGCCAGCTGGTCGGCGACCATATTGTCGGCCATGTCCAGCATGTCGCTGTTGACGGACTCTTCCTGCTTGTCGTGCTCGCCCACCGAACGGGCCGACTCGCGCATCTTGTGCAGCATCTGGCCGATGAAGAAGCTTTCGAACTTGACGGCGGCCTCGGTGGCCTTGGCGCGGTAGGCCGGATCGTCGGCCTGGTTAGCCGACTTGGCCGGCGCCGGTTGGCCGGGCAGTTCGGCGTCGGCAGCGCGGGCGGGCAGCGGATCGAAACGGACAGCATCCATCAGATCACCACCAGTTCGCCTTCGATGGCGCCGGCCTGGTCGAGCGCCTGCAGGATGGCCATGATGTCATCCGGCGTTGCGCCCAGGCTGTTGACCACGTCGATGATCGATTGCAGCTTGGCGCCGGCCGGCCACTTGAACATTTGCGGCGTGCCCTGGTCCACGCTGACGTTGGATTGCGGCGTGACCGTGGTCTGGCCGCGGCTGAAGGGTGCCGGCTGGCTGACCTTGGAGCTTTCGGAAATCACCACTTTCAGCGAACCGTGGGTCACGGCGGCCGCCTTCACGCGCAGGCCGTCGGCAATGACCACGGTGCCGGTGCGCGAGTTGAACACCACTTTCGGGTTTTCCGCGCCCACTTCGATGGGCAGCGACTCCAGCTTGGCCATGAAGGCCACGCGCTGGGTCGGATTCTCGGGCGCGACCACGTCGATGCCGGTGCCGTCGGCCGTGGTGGCCACTTCGCCGAACTTGCGGTTGATGGACTCGACGATATTGGTCGCGGTCTGGAAATTCGGGGTCCTCAGCGACAGGTGCACGCTCGGCTTGCTGGCGAAATCGGTGGGGATTTCACGCTCGATCATGGCGCCGTTCGGGATGCGGCCGGCGGTCGGCGTATTCACGGTCACGGAGGAGCCGCTCTTGCCGGAAGCGTTCAGGCCGCCCACCACCACATTGCCCTGAGCCATGGCGTAGACTTCATTGTCCGCCGCGCGCAGCGGCGTCAGCAGCAAGGAGCCGCCGCGCAGGCTTTTCGCATCGCCCAGCGAGGACACGGTAACGTCGATCGGCTGGCCGCGGTGGTAGCCGGGCGGGAACACGGCGGACACCATCACGGCCGCCACGTTCTTCGACTTGGCATCCTGGCCGTCCGGCATCTTCACGCCGAACTGCTTGAGCATATTGACGACGGACTGGCTGGCGAACTTGACCTGGGTCGAGTCGCCGGAACCGTTCAGGCCGACCACCAAGCCGTAGCCCACCAGCGGGTTGTCGCGCACGCCTTCGATCGACACCAGGTTGCGCAGCGTTTGCGCCGCCGAAGCGGGCAGGGCGGCGCCGAGCAGGGCGGCGGTGGCGAGGGCGGGAAGCATCCAGCGTTTCATTCATTCACCTCAGAAAGGCATCAGGGGGCCGAGGAAGAAGCGGGTCAGCCAGCCCGGCTGGTTGGAGTCGGCCAGCGTACCCTGCGCCGAATAGGCGATGCGGGCGTTGGCGATGCGCAGCGAGGACACCTGGTTGTTGGCGTCGATATCGGCCGGCCGCAGGTAGCCTTTCAGGCGCACGAATTCCTCGCCATTATTCAGGGTCAGCGCCTTTTCGCCGGCCACGCGCAGCAGGCCGTTGGGCAGCACTTCCTGCACGATGACCGTGATGGCGCCGGACAGGGCGTTCTGCTGCGTCGCGCTGGCGTCGCCCTTGAAGGAATTGCTGGCGGAGAGGTCGATGCCCGCCTTGGGGAAAGTCTTGCCGAGCAGGCCGGGCGGCGCGATGCCGGTCGAGGAATCCTTGCCGATCGTGGTGCCGGCGCTCTTCGAGGCCTGCGTGGTTTCCTGCAGCAGCACGGTGACGACGTCGCCGACGCGGAAAGCGCGGCTGTCCGAGGTCAGCGAGAGATTGACGTCCGGGCTGAAGACGCCGCCCGAGGTGCCGCGCGGCTGGCTGCTGCGCGAGGCGATGGGCGGTTCGTCGATGGGGCCGGGGCGCACAGGCGCCGGCTGGATGGATGCGCAACCGGCCAGCAGCAGCGCGGCCATTGCGCTCAGTTGCGCTTTCATTATCGTGCCGCCTGTGCCAGGTATTGCAGCATATTGTCGGCTGCGGACAGAACTTTCGTGTTCATTTCATAGGTGCGCTGGGCGGCGATCATGTCCACCATTTCCTCGACCACCTGGACGTTGGAGCCTTCCAGGGCGCCTTGCTTCAGCTTGCCGAACTGGGCGTCGCCGGGACGGCCTTCGGTCGGTGCGCCGGAAGCCTGGGTTTCCTGGAACAGGTTTTCGCCCAGGGCCAGCAGGCCGGTCGGGTTGATGAAGGAGCTCAGCGTCAGCTGGCCCACTTCCTGCGGGATCGTATTGCCCTGGGTGGTCACGGACACGGTGCCGTTCTCGGCGATCGTAATGCTGGTGGCCGTGGCGGGGATGGTGATCTGCGGCACCAGGGGCAGGCCCTGTGCGTTGATCAGCACGCCGTTCTGGTCCACGCCCAGCTGGCCGGCGCGGGTGTAGCCCGACTCGCCGTTGGGACGGCGCACCTGCAGGAAACCGTTGCCGATCACGGCCACGTCCATCTTGTTGTTGGTGATCTGGGTGGCGCCATCCGTGAACACTTTCTGCGTGCCGGTCATGTGCGTGCCGTTACCCAGCTGGACGCCGGTCGGCGCCAGGGTATTGTTGTCGGCGCGCTGGGTGCCCGGCTGCTGCTCGACGGAATAGAACAGGTCTTCGAAGACCACGCGGTCCTTCTTGAAGCCCACGGTGTTGGCGTTGGCCAGGTTGTTGGCGATGGCCTGCAGCTTGGCGTCCTGCGCCTGCACACCGGTCTTGCTGATCCACATTGCTGGATTCATTTGAATTCTCCTAAAGCGGCGGATCAATGATCCGCCCTACGCCGCACCGCGACATTTCATAAGGGCCCCGAAGGGGCTGTAGGGCGGATCATTGATCCGCCGTGCGTGCTCAGCCGCTAATCAACCGGTTGCCAACCTCATTCATCGAATCGCTGGCCTTGAACAATTTCATCTGGATCTCAAACGTGCGATTCAGGCTCATGGTCGCCACCATTTCCTCGATGGCCGACACATTCGACCCTTCGAGATGGCCGGCGCGCACCTGCACGGTGTTATCGGTCTGCAGCGGCTGGCCGTCGCGCGCGACGAGCAGGCCCGCCTCGTTCTTGGTCAGCTCCGAACCCTCGGCCTTGACCAGCTTGAGCTTGTCGATCACCTGCATTTCAGCGGTGGCGCCCTGGCCGAGGATGGACACGGTGCCGTCCTGGCCAATTTCGATCTTGCGGAAAGGCGGCAGGGTGATCGGGCCGCCTTCGCCCAGCAGGGGCATGCCGTTCACGGTCATGGTGCCGTCCGCATCGAGGGTGATGGCGCCGGCGCGGGTATAGGCTTCGCCGGTCGGACCCTGGACGGCAAAGAAGCCGTTGCCGGAAATGGCCACGTCCAGCTCGCGGCCGGTGGCTTTCAGCGTGCCCTGGCGCGTGTTGACGGCGTTCGCCTGCAGCTGGGTCATATGGCGGTCGTCGTAGCCATAGCCGGGCAGCTTGCTGGCCGTCGCCAGTTCCATATTGGCGCGGAAGCCGGCCGTGTCCATATTCGCCAGGTTGTTGGCGTGGACCTGCTGGCCGCGCAGGGCCCGCTCGGCCCCGCTCATCGCAGTGTAGATCAGCGCATCCATCTAAGCCTCTTACAGCGCCTGCATCAGCGATTGCAGCATCTGGTTCTCGGTCGTGATGACCTTCGAGTTCGCCTGGTAGTTACGCTGCGAAGTCATCAGGCTGACCAGTTCCGAGGTGATATCCACGTTCGACTGCTCCAGCGTGGTCACCGACAGGCTGCCGGCCACGCCCTTGCCCGGCTCCGAATAGTTCGGCGCGCCGG
>DASWYX010000303.1:0-7620 GCA_036404755.1 Pseudoduganella sp. | reverse complement strand
GTCCATCCACGCATATTCGAAGCGGCCGTCTTCCGGCTCCCACAGGCTCCAGGTGGATTCGCCAAGGCGGACCACGTTGAAGCCCGCCGCCTTGATCATCGCCACATCCTTTTCCAGCCGCTCATACGGCATGTACTCGTGGTAGTACGCCGTTCCATACAACACGGTCGGGAAGTCCTGCTGTTTGGCCGCAGGCGTGGCGGCATCGCCGGCGTGCGCCGATGACGCGATCAGGCAGCATAGGGCGCACGAGAGAAGTGTCCGTCTGAGCATTCGATACCTTCCTGGGCAAATAGCCAATTGTGAATCGCGCCTGCCGGCGGCGCAATTGCGAAAATCACCGGTAGGGGAAATGATTTGTCGTTTGGTGCGCTGCGAAATTTCATGCGGGGTCTTGGCGATTTTTGCAATTGCCGCGCCATCGCGCACCTCCCACAATACGATCGCATCGGAAGCCTGAAATGACAGCTTGAGCCTGAGGAGACGCCGGCCGAGCGCTTTTCAAATGAAAGTTACAAGAATATGAATTCATTGATGTTGAAGGCTGCGTTGTTCCTGGCGATCTGCGCGACCGCGATCGTGCAGGCGCGGGCCCAGAATTCGCGTGTGGGCGTCATGCGCAATCTGACCAGCATGCAGCTGGCGGCGCAGATGGCGCCCGGCTGGAACCTCGGCAACGCGCTGGAGTCGATCGGTAATCCCTATGTCTGGGGCAGCACCACCTTCAACGAAACGGCATGGGGCAACCCGCCTGCCAATCAGGCGCTCTTCAACGGCATCAAGGCTGCGGGCTTCAACAGCGTGCGCATCCCCGTTTCGTGGAAACAGTATGCGGACGCTGATGACAACATCAGCCCTCAATGGATGGACCGCGTAACGGAAGTGGTCAACTATGCACACAATGCAGGCCTGTACGCGATCATCAATATTCATTGGGATGGCGGCTGGATGCAGCCGACCTACGCCCACCAAAGCGCAGCCAACGCGCGGCTGGCAAAATTCTGGACCCAGATCGCCAACAATTTCAGGAACCACGACGATACCCTGCTGTTCGCGGGTACCAACGAGGTTATGGTGGACGGCAACTACAACCCGCCGACCGCGGAGTATTGCAATGTGCAGAAGGGCTTCAACCAGGCCTTCATTTCGGCGGTGCGGGGAACCGGCGGCAACAACGCTAACCGCCACCTGGTCGTGCAGGCATTTAACACGAATATCGACAACGCCATCAACTGCAATGCCGCGATGCCCGGCGACCGGCTGGCCAACCACCTGATGATGGAAGTGCACTACTACGATCCGTTCGACTTCAGCCAGGATGCAAACAGCACGTCGTGGAAATGGGGCCAGGCTGCCAACCCGGCGGGCTGGGCCAACGAGTCCTTTACCGATGGCCAGTTCCAGAAAATGAAGACTGCCTTCATCGACAAAGGCGTGCCGGTCATCCTGGGCGAGTATGCCGCGATCAGCCGCACCGAATACGATGCAGCCGGCACCCACCGCAAATACTGGGACCATTACATCACGCGCTCCGCTTTCACCCGCGGCATCGTGCCGATGTACTGGGACAACGGCTACGCGAGCAATCATCAATCCGGCCTGTTCGACCGCCGGACCGGCGCGCAGGCATTCCCTGACGTGATCAGCACCATCGTCAACGCGGCCGGTGCGCGCATGGCTGACCCGAATATACCTGGAACGTAACACTGAAACTGCCCGTACCGGCAACCAGGTTCCCTTGTAGTCTGCAGTCTCCCACTACCCTCACTGGTAGATTTCGGGGTGGCCTCGGCCACCCCATTTTTTTCGTAAAGGATTCCACCACGATGAACAAGAAGATCCGCCTGCTGTCTGCCGCTGCCGCTGCTGCGCTGTGCTGCGGCGCCGTACTGGCTGCGGAGACTGGCGCCGGCGATGCGCAGCCCTGGATGAATCCCCGGCTCAGCGCGGGCGAGCGGGCCGACCTTGTGGTCAGGGAGATGACGCTGGATGAAAAACTGAAGCTGGTATTTGGCTACCTTGGCGCCGATTTCGACGCGAAGAAGACGAAGCGCCCGGCGGAGTCGCACAAGCAGTCGGCAGGCTTCATCTATGGCGTGCCGCGCCTCGGCATTCCGCACCTGTGGGAAACGGATGCAGGCCTGGGCGTCGCAAGCCAGGCGGGCCCGGACGCGCGGCCCGGCACGGCGCTGCCCTCGGGGCTGAATACCGCGGCGACCTGGAATGTGCAAACTGCCTATGCCGGCGGCGCGATGATCGGCGCCGAAGCGCGCGCCTACGGGTTCAATGTCATGCTGGCCGGCGGCGCAAACCTCATGCGCGAGCCGCGCAATGGACGCAATTTCGAGTACGGGGGCGAGGACCCTCTGCTGGCCGGCAAGATCGTCGGGGCGCAAATCAGGGGCATCCAGTCCAACCATATCGTTTCCACGCTGAAGCACTTTGCATTGAACGACCAGGAGACTGGCCGCACAACGGCGAACGTGAGGATCGATGACAAGTCGGCGCGGATGTCCGACCTGCTGGCCCTGCAGATCGCGAAGGAGGAGGGTAATCCCGGCTCGGTCATGTGTTCATATAACAGTGTCAACGGCGTCTATGCCTGCGAAAACAGCTATCTGCTGAATGAAGTGCTGAAGGGAGACTGGGGATTCAAGGGTTGGGTCATGTCGGACTGGGGCGCCACGCACAGTACCGCGGCCGCCAACGCCGGGTTGGACCAGCAATCCGGCATCCCCTTCGATGTATCGGACTATTTCGGCGGCCCCCTGAAGGAAGCGGTGCTGAATGGCTGGGTGCCGCAGGCGCGTCTGGACGACATGGCGCGCCGCATCACCTATGCCATGTTCGAGCACGGCGTGGTCGATCACCCCGTGACGCCCGCACCCGGCAAGATCGATTCCAGGGCCAACGCAGCCATCTCGCTGAAAGATGCGCAGGAGGGTATGGTGCTCCTGAAGAACAGTGGCGCGGCCCTGCCGCTCAAGCAAGGCATCAGGCGGGTAGCCGTGGTCGGCGGCCATGCGGACAAGGGCGTGCTGGCCGGCGGCGGGTCGTCGCTGGTGTATCCGGCCGGGGGCAATGCCGTACCCGGCCTGGCGCCGCAAACCTGGCCTGGCCCGGTGATGGTGTACCCATCGCCGCCGCTGAAAGCCATCCAGAAACGCTTGCCCTCGGCGGCGGTGGCCTACAACGATGGCAGCGATCCCGTCGCCGCCGCCAATCTGGCGCGCGAAAGCGAGGTTGCGATTGTCTTCGCCACACAATGGACGGGGGAGGGCCTGGACGCGCCGAACCTGGCGCTGACGGGTAATCAGGATCAGGTGATCGCGGCGGTGGCGGCGGCCAATCCAAACACCATCGTGGTGCTGGAAACGGGAGGACCGGTCACGATGCCGTGGCTGCCGAAAGTGCCGGCGGTACTGGAAGCATGGTATCCCGGCAGTAGCGGCGGCGAGGCGATCGCCAGCGTGCTGTTTGGCGAAGTCAATCCTTCCGGCCACCTGCCCGCCACGTTCCCGGCATCGGAGGCGCAATTGCCGCGTCCCGTGCTCGATGGTTATCCGGAAGTGGCGGACAAGCGCTTCGATATCGACTACCACGAAGGTGCGGCCGTCGGCTATAAATGGTTTGACCTGAAGGGCTACCAGCCCCTGTTCCCGTTCGGCCACGGTCTTTCGTATACCGACTTCGAATTGTCCGGCCTGGAGGCCACAGTCAGGAATGGCGCTCTGCAGGCGTCGTTCACGGTGAAAAACATCGGCAGGCGCGCGGGCAAGGAAGTGGCTCAGGTCTACGTCTCGCCGGTCCACGCGAAGTGGGAAGCGCCGAAGCGGCTGGCCGGCTTCCAGAAGGTCGAAGTTCAAGCCGGCGCGGCGGCCAGGACTTCGATCACGATCGATCCGCGCATTCTGGCGGACTATGACTCCGCCACGAAGACCTGGAGGGTCGCAGCCGGCGAGTACCAGCTCATCCTGGCTGCGGACGCCGGTACCGGGAAACGCGTCAGCACTTCCATTCACCTGAATGAGGCGGTCTATGATGTCAACGGAAAGCGCGTGCAAGGCGACATGCATTGAGCGGCGGGAGCGCTGCTGGCCTCAGGTGTCGCCATGGTCAAACCTAGCTGTTATGATGCAGGGACCGAGCCCAATATTGGGCGCATGGAGACATTTGAAGCTGGACCACAATGCAAGAGTTCTATAGGAAGGCGCTGCTCACGCTGATTCTCCTGGTGGTGGCGGACGCGCTGCTGGCCGTTGTTTTCATCCGTCAAAGCTATCTGTCCCTGACTTTGCTGCCGGGGGACCGGGACGGCGTCCGCTGGCACTACAGCACGTATTCGGATATCGCGACCGGGGGATCGTCCGAGGTGCGCCTGCACGATTCCTCCCGGGAGCGCATGCGTTTCGACTACCGCCTGTCGGACCAGGCGCAATTCCCCTTCGTCTCCGCCGAGTTGGACCTGGATGATGCCAAGGCGCGTCCCGCGCTGATGAACTGGTCGAAATACCGGACGGTGACCTTCCTGGCGCGCTGCTCGCCTGCCAATTCCATGGTCCTGGTGGTTTCCACGTTCGACCAGAAGGTCACCAAGCCAGGCAAACCTGAAACTTTACGGTCTCCCGGTACCTATTTTTCCTGCAACGAGCAAGGCGTGCCGGTCTCCCTGGACCTGACCAAGCTGACGCTGCCCGACTGGTGGTTCGACGCGATGAAACTCGACCTGTCCGATCGCAGCTATGACCTGGGCAAGGTGGCGAAGATCGTGTTCGGGACCAGCAGCAATACGCGCCGCAACGTCGATTCTTATTTTGAGGTAAGTGAGCTGACCTTACGCGGGCGCGACCAGCGCTATATAGTCGCGCTGGCGATTATTATTATCGCCAGCTGCGCTGGATTTGCCATCTGGTTCTTCCTGGCGCATTCACGGGCGCTGGTGGGAAGCCTGAACAGCAAGCTTAAAAAAGATTTACCGCTGGTAGCCTATCGTCAATTAACACTTGAGCCTTATAAAGACAAGGAAAAGGCATCGGTCCTCCGCTTTATTGCGACTAATTACACCAACACGGATCTGGATCTTGATGGCGTTGTCGCCGGGACGGGTGCGAATCGAAATAAGGTGAATGAAGTACTGAAAACCGAGTTGGGCCTGACATTCACCAGCTATCTGAATAAATTACGGCTGACTGAGGCCGCCAGGCTGTTGACCGAAAAAAATAGTGCAGCCGTCGCCGAAATTGCGTATTCTGTTGGATATGCCAACGTGTCCTATTTTAACAAGCTGTTCAAGGACGAATACGGCTGCACGCCGAAGGCTTTCCGGTCGCTTGCCAGCCAGCAAGGAGAGCCCGCCGAAAGGTGCGCGGAAGAGTCACCTCCCGTCGAAAACCGCCACAGCGCCTGAGCCGCGCTCTCACTCCCGGCAGAAGTAATACAAATTTCTGCACTGTGCTAGAAAATTCCCCCTGTGCGTTAGTGCTCTACAGACACGCGTCCTATCCTTGATCCGGGACCAGCTTCGTGCTGGGCCGGCACTTCCCAGTTGCTATCGACCATAAGATCGCCATCCTCGTGGCCAGGCGACATCCGGACTTCGTCCGGGAATCCAAATAAAAATAGAAATATGGAGGAGAGAGGTGGTATTAAAGCCAATTTGCGCGCTGCAGCCCGCAGCATCATTATTCGTCTCTTCGGCCGAGGCGGAAACATATAGGTGGAACGCTGTCGCTACCGGCGGCCGCGCCTTGGACGACTGCTCGCCAAAAGTAAGCACGGGTTTAATCGGCGTAAAACCGTCGCCGGCCGACCAGGATAATACCGCCAATGTTTATTCGATGGCTAACAGCGATTATGTGTGCATCGGCAAGCGTGCGATATTGCGCTCGCGTGAATATGGCCCGACTTTCCAAATAATCGAACCCCTCCCGCAATTTAAAGTGCACGCCCGGCGCATTTTCGCCGCTCCGGCGGACTTATGCCGCAACGCGCGGTTAATTCCGCCGTTCGCTCGACATAAAGGCCCGGTCTAGCCGGGTCAGCGGCTTCACGGCCGCGGCAACAAGTAACAGCTTCTTGATTTTCATTATAAAAATGCAGGATGGAGACATGAAAACGAAAGCACACCGCATAGCGTTGCTGTTCAACGCGAACAAGAGCTTTGACCGCGAAGTCATTTCAGGCATCGCTGCCCATCTTGGCAGCACGCGTTCTGCCTGGGACCTGTTTCTGGAAGAGGACTTCCGGCTACGTTTGGCAGGGATCGAAGACTGGCAAGGCGACGGCATCATCGCGGATTTCGACGATCCGGATGTGGCGGCGGCGCTGGCGCGCTGTAACGTGCCCGTGGTCGCGATTGGCGGCTCCTATGCCAATGAGGCCGAATACCCCCAAGGTGTGCCCTATGTGGCGACCGATAACTTCAAGCTGGTCAAGCTGGCGCGCGACCACCTGATCGATGTCGGCCTGCACCGCTTTGCGATGTTCAGCCTGCCCATTTCGAAGCAAAACCGCTGGGCGCAGGAGCGCGAGGCGGCTTTCCGCCAGATGATGGAGGAAGATGGCATTGACGTCGAAATCTTTCGCGGCTGCGAAACCAGCGCCATGTCCTGGGACGAGGCAGTCCAGAAGCAGATTGCCTGGCTGCGCAGCCTGCCCAAGCCGGTCGGCATCATCGGCGTCACGGATGCGCGCGCGCGCCAGCTGCTGCAAGCCTGCACGATCGCCGGCATCTCGGTGCCGGAACAGGTGGCGCTGATCGGCATCGACAACGATCCCCTGGTGCGGGCACTGACCCGTATCCCGCTCAGCTCCGTAATGCAGGGTGCGCAGGAGATGGGCCGCACGGCGGCACACCTGCTGGACCAGATACTGCACGGTATGCGCCTGCCGAATACCCGCATCCTGGTTCCTCCGGCCGGCATCAACGTGCTCGCGTCCAGCCAGCACCAGCCGATCAGGCATCCGCATGTAATGCGGGCGCGCCACTTCATCCGGCAATACGCCTGCCAGGGCATCAAGACGCACCAGGTGGCTGAATATGTTGGCGTATCGCGCTCGTCGCTGGAGACGTACTTCCGCCAGGAGCTGGGTTGCAGCGTGCACGATGTCATCCTCAATGCCAAGCTGGATGCCGCCAAGGCCGGCCTGGAGAGCGGACAGCGCAGCATAGCCGATGTGGCGCTGTGCTGCGGCTTCACATCGACCCAGTACATGCACCTGGTGTTCAAACGGGAGTTGGGCTGCACGCCGCGCGCCTACCGGGACCGCGTGCTCGGCGAACGTGAAATGACGGCCAGCGCTGCCTAGCCGTCTGGCGGGCGCCATTGCCGGCGCCCGTATTCTTCATTGGACGATTACCACCAGGCCGTATAGATCGTTGCCAGCATCACGCAGATGATGGCCGAGCCGAGGGCGAAGGCGCCATCGACGCGGAACAGCGAGGTATCGATATGCAGCGGCTTGTGCGCCGGATCGCGGCGGGCTTCGGCCATCTTGCTGATCAGGACCATGCCGGCCACCACGAACCAGAACACGATGAACATGCGGTCGAGGAAGGGGATTTCGGCCACGCCGGCATCGGTCAGCTTGGCAAAGCCGATCGGGATCAGGAAGGACAGG
>DASWYX010000302.1:0-2586 GCA_036404755.1 Pseudoduganella sp. | reverse complement strand
TAGACGGAAGTAGTACTGCTTAGTAAAAACCGATTTTTCGAGACCACTCCACTACCCGATCCGCGCGACAAGCGATGTGCTGGGCGGCGATTGGCGGACTGCGGACTGGGGGACTGGCCGACGCCGTTGCGCGCCAGCCTCGGCGGGCACTACCAGTTCGAGATGCGCAAAAAAAATCCCGGCGCGGGGCCGGGACAAGTGGGATTAAGACGGTACTGATCTTTACTTCTTGAACGCGGCGGTGCGTTTGCCGAGGTCCTTGTAAATTGACGGGTCCTTCTGCAAGCCCTGCTTCACCAGCGCGCCAACACGTTCCTGCGCGGCGGGACGCTGTACGGTGCTGATGAAGGCGTTCCAGTTCGGCGTCATCTCCGAATCGGGCGGCAGGCTGGCCAGGTTCACCAGCTTCTTGGTTTCGACTACGGCAGTGCGGTCGAAGCCTGCGATGCGGGTAGCCAGCGCGTCGACGAAGCCATCGAGTTCGGCGTCGGGCAGCGCGCGGTTCACGTAGCCGTATTTCTCGGCCAGTTCGCCGTTGATGTCGTCGGAACCGATCAGGATTTCCATCGCGCGGCCACGGCCGACCAGTCGCGGCAGGCGGGCCATCGGGCCGCCGCCGGGAGCGAAGCCTGCGCCGACTTCCCATTGCGACAGCACGGCTTTCTCGCGGCTGGCGAAGCGCATGTCCGCCGCCAGGGCGAGTTCGCTGCCGATGCCGGTGGCGCGGCCACGGATGGACACGATGGTCACCGGCGCCAGGCGGGCGAAGCGCACCATGAAATCGGGCACGGGATGCATGCCGGTCGGGCCGGGCGCCATGCCGGTCGAATCCTCCAGTGGCTTCAGCAGGTCATAGTGCGCGATGAACTGGTCCGGCACGGCGCTGTCCACGACCACCACCTGCACATTCGGATCGGCTTCGATCTGTTCCAGGATCTTCACCAGCTCGCGCACTTCGTTCGGGCCAACGATATTCAGCGGCGGATTGTTCAGCGTGATCTTCCAGTAGGCCGCGTTCTTCTTGATCAACTGGATCCTGGCGGATGCTTCCGTGGCGGCGGACGATTTCTGCGCCGGCGCGCCTTCAGCCAATGCCACACCGGTTGCCGAGAGGGCCACGCTTGCGGCAACGGCCGCGATGATGGACTTGAGTTTCATGATCATTCTCCGTTCATTAACGGGCCATGGCTGCGCGCAGTTGCTGGTCAACCTGCTGTGCGTGGGCGTAGCCGGGGCTCACTTCAACGATTTCCTTGCCGGTGTCCAGCAGCAGCGCCGGGAAGCTGTTTACACCCAGGCGGCGTGCCTTGACGAAGTCATTGCGCGCTTCGGCGATGGTGGCTGCGTCGCTGAACTCCGAGAAGAATGCATCCGCGCTGACTTCAAAACCTTGCTTGCGCAGCGCTGCGGAGCCGACTTCGGACAGCACCTTGCCGTCTGTCGTATTGCGGCCTTCGGCGTAAAAGGCGTTCTGCAGCGCGCGGAACACGGCCAGCACGTCGGCAGCCGGTTGCAGGCGGCGCGCGGTGACGACAGCGCGGCACACAGGTTCGGTGTCGTACACGAAGTTTTCCAACGCCATGAAGGCTTCGCGGTTGAACGGCAGACCGCTCGCCGCTTCCACGCGCGCCCAGTGCATCAGGCGGAATTGCTTGCCTTCGTTGGTCAGCAGCTCGGTGCCGCCGGCGCGCAGGCCGCCTACGACGATTTCGAGTTGCAGGTCCGGATGCATCGCCTTCAGTTCCGTCATCTCCTTGCCGAAGCCATAGCACCAGGAGCACATCGGGTCCGCCACGTAAATCAGTTTCATGATCTCTATTCCTTAATCGTGATTACCAGGTGCCGGTGGCCATGCCGCCGTCCACTGCCAGCACTGCGCCGGTGGTGAAATTCGAATCGGTCAGGTAGAGCACTGCGTCGACGATGTCCTGGTCGCTGCCGATGGTATTGGTCGGGGACAGCGCCTTCAGGAAGGTCTGCGTGCCTTCATCCTTGCCGTGCATCGGGGTCTGGATGATGCCGGGTGCGACAGCGTTCACCTTCACGCCGCTGCCGGCCAGTTCCAGCGCCAGGCCGCGCGTCGCCTGGTTCAGGCCACCCTTGATCAGCACCGGCAGGATGGCCGGTACTTTCATATTCGGGTTCATGCCGATGCTGGCGGTGATGTTGACGATATGGCCGGACTTGTTCGCCGTCATATGCTCGGCAGCCGCCTGCGATGGGTAGAAGAAGCCCATCAGGTTGGTGCCGACGATGGTGTTCACGTCGTCTTCCGTGTACTGGGTGATTGGCTTCGGAATGAAGACACCGGCGTTGTTGATCAGGATGTCGACCTTGCCGAAGGCTTCAAGGGCGCGGGCAAACAGCTCCTTCGCGGTGGACGGTTTGGCGATATCGCCAGCCACGGTGATGAAGTTGGCCGGGTTGCCCAGGCGGGCAGCGGCTTCCTTCAGGCGTTCGCTGGTGCGGGCGTTGCCGACAACGTTATAGCCGCGCTTCACATAGTCTTCTGCGATTGCAAAACCGAGGCCGCTCGATGCGCCGGTAACGATGACAGTCTTCTTGCTCATTTTGATGCTCCTGGTG
>DASWYX010000301.1:0-10152 GCA_036404755.1 Pseudoduganella sp. | reverse complement strand
ACCACGAGATCGCCCTGGTGATCAACACGGTTGAAGAGAAGCGCACCGCCATCCACGATTCGCGTAATATCCGTACCTCGTCGCTGGCTGCACGCGTGACGACCTATACGACGATCGCGGGCGCCGAGGCGGCCGTGGCCGGTATCCGCCATCTGGACGAGTTGCGTGTGTACGATTTACAAGGGCTGCATAAGTCTTTAAACTAAGGCTATGAAGCAGTAAGCAGTACGCTGTAACAAACTAACTACAGAGCCCGCGCTGAAGCATGGCGCGGGCTCTGTGCTTTTTAGCAATTTCATAAGAGACGAATATGAACTCAGTTCCACTGACCAAGTACGGCGCCGAACTTCTGAAGGAAGAGCTGCATCAGCTGAAGACCAAGGAGCGCCGCAATGTGATCGACGCGATCGCCGAGGCCCGTTCCCACGGCGACCTGTCCGAAAACGCTGAATACGATGCCGCCAAGGAGCGCCAGGCCTTCGTCGAAGGCCGTATCGCGGAACTGGAAGGCAAGCTGAGCTCGGCCCAGATCGTGGACCCGGCAACCCTGGACGCGGAAGGCCGTGTGGTGTTCGCCTCCACCGTGGACCTGGAAGACCTGGAGTCCGGCGCCAAGGTGAGCTACCAGATCGTGGGCGTGGATGAAGCGGACCTGAAAATGAGCAAGGTCTCCGTGACCTCGCCGATCGCCCGCGCCCTGATCGGCAAGTACGCCGGCGACGTGGTCGAAGTGCAGGCCCCGAGCGGCCCGCGCGAATACGAAATCCTGGAAGTGCGCTACGTTTGATGGCGCTCGCTAAAGTACGCCTGCTGGTGGCCGCCCTGTGGGCCGGCAGCCTGTGGGCGGTCGGCTACCTGGTGGCGCCGACGCTGTTCGCAACCCTGAGCGACCGCACGCTGGCCGGCTCGATTGCCGGCAGCATGTTCCATGTGGAGGCGATGGTGTCGCTGGGCTGCGGCGTGGCGATGGGCGTGCTGTTGTGGCTTGCCACGCCGGACTGGGCGCCGAAGCGCCGCCGCACGGCGCTGCTGCTGATCGTGGCAATGGTGATGTGCACCGTGGCCAGCCATTTCGGCTTGCAGCCGATGATGGCCGAACTGCGCGCCACCGGGCTGGTGGACGAGGCGGTGAAGAGCCGCTTCGGCATGCTGCACGGGATTTCGAGTGTGATTTACCTGGTGCAAAGCCTGCTGGCCGCGTGGCTGGTGTGGAAGCAGTAGAACCGAACACCGGGTCAGACCCAAGGGTCTGACCCCGATACGCGGCCGTCGCAGGCCAGGGTCTGACCCGAATTTAGGTTTCAGGCGAGCGTCGACTTCTTGGTACTGGTCTGGCGTTTCTTGGCGCGCTTGATATTGCCGCCGCTGGTCACGCGCTCATTCCCCTTCAGCAGGACTTTCGAGACGCTCGGCTTGGAGCGGCCGCTGGGGCTTGGCTTGACGATGGTCACCATGCGCATTCCCTTGCCGGCCTTGCCTCTGGAGGTTTTCTCGGCTTCCTTCTTCGGACGATACAGCACGAGCAGCTTGCCGATGTGCTGTACGGGCGCCGCATCCAGCTGCGCGCAAATGGTTTCGTACATTTCGATGCGCGCTTCGCGGTCATCGCCAAAGACGCGGACCTTGATCAGGCCGTGGGCGTCGAGACCGAGCTCGATCTCCTTCATGACGGCCGGGGTCAGGCCGGCTTCGCCGATCAGGACAATCGGCTTCAGGCCGTGCGCTTCGGCGCGCAGGGCGCTGCGCTCGACAGGGGTAAGGTTCAGCATAATTTTTCTGGTAGTTCTCTTAAAGGCAGTATTCTACGCTAATGGCAAAGAACAAAATAAACAAAAACTGGTTACACGACCATATTAATGACCCCTATGTGCGCGCCGCCCAGAAGGACGGCTACCGTGCGCGCGCGGCCTACAAGCTGAAAGAGATCGACGAGGACGAGAAACTGATCAAGCCCGGCCAGGTCATCGTGGACCTTGGCTGCACCCCCGGTTCCTGGGGCCAGTACACCCGCCGCAAGCTGGCGGGCAAAGAGGGCGGCGGCATCCACGGCACGATGATCGGCCTGGACATCCTGCCGATGGAGCCGATCGCCGACATGCACTTCATCCAGGGCGACTTCCGCGAGCAGGAAATCCTCGACCAGCTGGCCGAGGTGCTGCAAGGCCGGAAGGCCGACCTTGTATTGTCGGACATGGCGCCCAACCTGTCGGGTATCTCGGTGGCCGATGCCGCGCGCATGGTAGATTTGATCGACCTGGCCATCGATTTTACGCAGCACCACCTGAAGCCGGGCGGCGCATTAGTGGTCAAGTGTTTCAAGGACCTGGGATTCAGCCAGATCGTGGAGAAATTCAGGTCGGAATTCAAGACCGTAACCCAGAAAAAGCCGAAAGCCAGCCGGGATAAATCATCCGAAATCTTCCTATTAGGGCGCGGTTTGAAGAATCCGGTCGAAAATTGACATTTTGCCCTTGTTTTCGCGAAAAATTGCCGCATATTCAGCCACAGAGCGTGGCGGTTTGCGCACCTTTGGGCCGGTTTGTAGCACGGCCTGCCCAATACGAGTAAAATGAACTACATGCTACAGGTAACTGGTGCGCCGTCGCATCCAAGGAGTTTTCGTGAATAACATGTTTTCCAAATCGGCTATTTGGGTCATCGTTGCCCTGCTGTTATTTATGCTGTTCAAGCAATTTGACAGCCACAGCATTGCGAGCGGCAGTAAACCAATTGCCTATTCCGACCTGCTGGATGAAATCAAGGCCAAGCGCGTCAAGGAAGTCCTGATCGAGGGTACCAGCATTACCGCGACCCGCAGCGACGATTCCAAGGTACGCACCACGTCCACTTTCCTGGACCGTGGCCTGATCGGCGACCTGCGCGACAACGGCGTGCGCTTCGATGTGAAGCCGCCCGAGGAGCCTGGCTTCCTGCAGCAGGTGTTCGTGTCCTGGTTCCCGATGCTGCTCCTGATCGGTGTATGGGTCTTCTTCATGCGCCAGATGCAGGGCGGAGGGAAGGGCGGCGCGTTCAGCTTTGGCAAGTCGAAGGCGCGCATGCTCGATGAATCGAATAACACCGTGACCTTCGCCGACGTGGCGGGTTGCGACGAAGCCAAGGAGGAAGTGACCGAGATCGTCGACTTCCTGAAAGACCCGACCAAGTTCCAGAAACTGGGCGGCCGCATCCCGCGCGGCGTGCTGATGGTAGGTCCTCCGGGTACCGGTAAGACCCTGCTGGCGCGCGCCATTGCCGGCGAAGCGAAAGTGCCGTTCTTCTCGATTTCCGGTTCGGACTTCGTTGAAATGTTCGTCGGCGTGGGTGCATCCCGCGTGCGCGACATGTTCGAAAACGCCAAGAAGCATTCGCCCTGCATCATCTTCATCGACGAGATCGACGCTGTGGGCCGTCATCGCGGCGCCGGCATGGGCGGCGGCAACGACGAGCGCGAACAGACGCTGAACCAGCTGCTGGTGGAAATGGACGGCTTCGAAGCCTCGTCCGGCGTGATCGTGATTGCCGCGACCAACCGTGCGGACGTGCTGGACAAGGCGCTGCTGCGTCCGGGCCGTTTCGACCGCCAGGTGTCCGTGGGCCTGCCGGATATCCGCGGCCGCGAACAGATCCTGAACGTCCACATGCGCAAAGTGCCGATCGGTACCGACGTGAAGGCCGACATCCTGGCCCGCGGCACCCCGGGCTTCTCCGGCGCCGACCTGGCCAACCTGGTCAACGAAGCCGCACTGTTTGCCGCCCGCCGCTCCAAGCGCCTGGTCGACATGCAGGACTTCGAAGATGCGAAAGACAAGATCTTCATGGGCCCGGAACGCAAGTCCATGGTGATCCGCGAAGAGGAACGCCGCAACACGGCGTACCACGAGTCCGGCCACGCCGTGGTGGCGAAGCTGCTGCCGAAGGCGGACCCGGTGCACAAGGTCACGATCATGCCGCGCGGCTGGGCCCTGGGCCTGACCTGGCAGCTGCCTGAGCACGACAATATTTCGGGCTACAAGGACAAGATGCTGGAAGAGATTTCCATCCTGTTCGGCGGACGCATCGCGGAAGAGATCTTCGTGGGCCAGATGTCCACCGGCGCTTCCAACGATTTCTCGCGCGCCACCAAGCTGGCCCGTTCGATGGTCACCAAGTTCGGTATGTCCGATGCGCTGGGCGTGATGGTGTACGAAGACACCCAGAACGAAGGCTTCCTGGGCGGCACCAACAAGACCATCTCGGAAGCGACCCAGCAGAAGGTGGACGCGGAAATCCGCGCCATCCTGGATACCCAGTACGCGCTGGCGCGCAAGCTGCTGGAAGAGAACCGCGACAAGGTTGAAATGATGACCAAGGCCCTGCTGGAATGGGAAACCATCGATGCGGACCAGATCAACGACATCATGGCCGGCCAGGAGCCGCGTCCGCCGAAAGCCGGCGTGACCCTGCGCAAGCAGCCAAGCGGCGACGGCCCGGGCTCCAACCCGAATCCGAACGTCACCGCACCGGCCTGATCGCCGACCACGTAACAAACAAAGGGTGAGGAGCAATCCTCGCCCTTTTCATTTAAATGTCCCACATCAAATTCGGCCGCTTCAACTTCCCCGCCAGCCGCGCGCTGGTGATGGGCATCCTCAACGTTACCCCCGATTCCTTCAGCGATGGCGGCGAGTTCGCCTCGCTGGACTATGCCATCAACCATGCCGAGCAGATGATTCGCGACGGCGTCGACATCATCGACGTGGGCGGTGAATCGAGCCGTCCCGGCGCGCCCGCCGTGCCGCTGGATGAAGAGCTGCGCCGCGTGCTGCCGGTGCTGTTCGCGCTGCGCGATTGCGGCAAGGCGATCTCGGTGGACACCTATAAACCGGAAGTCATGCGCGAATCGATACTGGCTGGCGCGGACATGATCAACGATATAAACGGTTTCCGTGCGCCGGGCGCAATCGAGGCGGTAAAAGACAGCGATTGTGCGTTGTGCATAATGCACATGCTTAATGATCCTACAACAATGCAAGACAAGCCCGAGTACAATGACGTCGTGCAGGAGGTCACCGGCTTCCTGCGCGAACGCATTGCAGTGCTGACTGCCGCGGGCATTGACCGGGATCGCATCTGGATCGATCCGGGCTTTGGCTTTGGCAAGACCGTCGAGCATAATTACGCCTTGCTCAAGGCTGGACGCCGCATGGTGGCCGAGCTGGGCGTGCCGCTGCTGGCGGGCCTGTCGCGCAAATCGATGATTGGCGCGGTCACGGGCAAGCCGGTCGAGCAGCGCCTGGCGGGCAGCATTGGCGGTGCACTGGCCGCCGTGGCCCATGGCGCGCAAATCGTCAGGGTGCACGACGTGGCCGAGACTGTGGACGCATTAAAAGTGTGGCAGGCAGCTCAATAACAAGGAAGAGACCAAGAATATGGCACGCAAATATTTCGGCACCGATGGTGTCCGCGGCCTGGTTGGCGAAGCGCCGATCACGCCTGATTTCGTCATGCGCCTCGGCTACGCCGCGGGCAAGGTGCTGGCCAAGACGGCCACGCCGGGCATGGCGCGCCCCACCGTATTGATCGGCAAGGACACCCGCATCTCCGGCTATATGCTGGAAGCGGCGCTGGAGGCAGGCTTCGCCGCCGCCGGCGTGGACGTAATGCTGGCCGGCCCGATGCCGACCCCCGCCATCGCTTACCTGACGCGCGCGCTGCGCCTGCAGGCCGGCGTGGTGATCTCCGCGTCGCACAACCCTTTCCAGGACAATGGCATCAAGTTCTTCTCGGCCCAGGGCACCAAGCTGCCGGACGCGGTGGAGCTGGATATTGAAGCGCTGATCGACCAGCCGATGGGCTGCGTGCCGTCCGAGAAGCTGGGCCGCGCCAAGCGCCTGGAAGACGCGCAGGGCCGCTACATCGAATTCTGCAAGAGCACCTTCCCCAACGAGCAGGACTTGCGCGGCTTGAAGATCGTGGTCGATTGCGCCCACGGCGCCGCCTACAATATTGCGCCGCACGTGTTCCATGAACTGGGCGCGGAAGTGGTCGCGATCGGCAACAAGCCCGATGGCTTCAACATCAACGACGGCCATGGCGCGACCGCGCCGAAAGCGATGGCCGCCGCGGTGCTGCAGCACAATGCGGACCTGGGCATCGCCCTCGATGGCGACGCCGACCGCCTCATCATGTGCGACGCCAACGGCCGCCTGTACAACGGCGACGAACTGCTGTACGTGATGGTGATGGACCGCGCGGCGCGCGGCAATGTGCAGGGCGCCGTCGGCACCTTGATGACCAATATGGCGCTGGAAGTGGCCTTCAAGCGCATGGGCATCGGCTTCGCGCGCGCCAAGGTGGGCGACCGCTATGTGCTGGAAGTGCTGCAGGAGAAGGGCTGGATCCTCGGCGGCGAGGGCAGCGGCCACCTGCTGGCGCTGGACAAGCACACTACCGGCGACGGCATCATCTCCGCGCTGCAGGTGCTGTGCGCACTGAAGCGCTCGGGCAAGAAACTGTCCGACATCGCGGGCGAGCTGCAGCTGTTCCCGCAGACGCTGATCAACGTCCGCGTGCCGGCCGGCTTTGACTGGCAGAAGAACGCGGCCATGGTCGCGGAGAAGGAAAAGGTCGAGAAAGAACTCGGCGATTCGGGCCGCGTGCTGATCCGCGCCTCCGGCACCGAGCCGCTGATCCGTGTGATGGTCGAAGCGCGCGACGCCAACGCCGCGGAAAGCATGGCCCGCCGCATCGCCGACAAAGTCGACACCCAGCTCGCCGCGTAACGCCACCAACTGAGCTGCGGCGGATCAATGATCCGCCCTACGCGCCGCGACGGCACATCTTTAGCGGCGTAGGGCGGATCGTTCTGATCCGCCGTCCATGCGCCAAGTTGCCGTCTTAACATTGACGCCCCTGCGACCCGGGGGGTATCATGAAGACATCGGAGTGTAGCGCAGCCCGGTAGCGCACCTGCTTTGGGAGCAGGGGGTCCAAGGTTCGAATCCTTGTACTCCGACCACAAATCCTCAGCGGGTTGTCTCTTGACAACCCGCTTCTCTTTTCTGAGAATCCCTTCCGCACTGCCCATAGCTCAGTTGGATAGAGCATCGGCCTTCTAAGCCGAGGGTCGCAGGTTCGATTCCTGCTGGGCAGGCCAATGCGCTTCGATCGTCTCAACGCCGTCCACGCCACCCGCCGCGGCTGCCGCCGCTCACACTACCGCCGCGATAGCCCGCGCCGCTGTGATTGCGCCAGCCGCCCCAGCCGCGTCCGCCCCAATAGGAACCGCCGCGGTAGCTGTGCTCGTAATAGCCGAAACTGAGCGACACCGGCGGCCAGTAGTAAGCCGGGTCGCCGTAGGCATAGGAGCTGTTGCCGTAGGGATAGTAGTAGGTGGATGCCACCGGAGCGCCATCGTAATAGGTGGCGTCGTAGGTGGTGGCATACGGGGGAGCATAGACCGCGCAGCCGGACAGGGCGCTGCCTGCCGCCAGCGCCAGAATCATGCGCTTGATCAAACTGTTTTTACGGGTATCCATGACAGTATCCCCCGTGTAGTCATCCTCCTTGCATTTTAGGCTACGGGAAGCACTTAGCAATTCCCGTTACATTTCCATTCACTATTTGACTATTTCTGGCTGCCTATTTCTGGCGCTGGCCGTAGCTCACCGCATAGGCGGGGAAGCGCATCGCCAGCACGGGATCGTCCGAAGGCTCGATGCCGGCAGGCAGGCCGACCGGGTTGAAGAGGATCTGGCGCTGGGCTTCGGACTGGTCCTTGACGGCCTTGTTCAGCGTGATCACGCCCAGTTCGACGACCTTATTGCTGGCCGGCCAGACTACCGTCGGGTCGTTGATCTTGTCGCCGTCGTTCGCCACCTGGGCCAGCACCTTGAACTTGATCGGACCTTTCGCCAGGCGCTTCGGCAATTCTTCCATCAGATAGTTCGGCGCAGGCTCGGCTTTTTCCGACAGCGCCTTCTCGCCGGCGATAGGAATGATCTGATAGCGGGCGAAGGAGGCGGCGCCCTTGTTGTTGGTGAACTTGAAGGCGTTCACGCCATAGAAGGCCAGCGTGCCGAAGCTCTCCGGCGCGGGGCGCGGCGTGGTGACGAATTTCAGCGCCGCCGGGTGGCTGCCCAGGAATTGCTCGACCGGCGTCGGCTTGGCGGCGTCCGGACCGCTGGAGGCCACGGCCTGCAGCAGGGACAGGAAGTCTTCCGGCGTCGCCACCGGGAAGCTATTGGCCGAGATGGCGACGATGTCCGTCGTGCCGCCGTCCGGCAGATGGAAGCGCGTGGCCATGCCGTGCGGGCTGGCGTTCGGATCGGCATCGGGCATGGTCGGCACGCCGGTCGAGTTCGAGAAGCGCACGGTGACCGGTACCGGCTTAAGAAAATGCGGAGCCTTGCTCAGGCTCCGAGCCTTTGGTGAGGGCGTAAACGTTCCAGTGGCCATGACTCCCTTGGCGTGGTTGGCGCGGAAGCCCGCATGCGGTCCACCGGAAGTCTTGTTCAGTGCTTCGACCAGCGCGGCCGGCAAGGGCTTGGGCTCCTCCTGTGCCCAGGCCAGCTGCATGGCGGGCGTTGCGAAACCAAAGACAAGCAGGACACATGCGCGTACATTCATGATCACTCCCCAGGATGAGTATTGGTTATGACGGCGACAACACAACAAGTATAGGAAATAAATTGCCGCTTTGCAGGCATCGGCAGGCAGATACAGGTAGGTGCAGTGTCACGTGCGGGCAGCGCGATGGCGCCGCTTGCTGTTACGCTCCTGGCATGTGCGCTTACTGTGGAGGATTCCATGCTGGCTTCATTGGCGGTACTGCTGGTGTTTCAATGCCTGGGCGAAGGCCTGGTCTATGTGCTCGGGCTTCCGGTGCCGGGCCCGGTCGCGGGCATGCTGCTGCTGTTTGCGGCACTGATGGCTTTTCCCGCGCTGCAGGAGCGCATCGAGGACACGGCCAATGAGCTGCTGCGCCATCTGTCCCTGCTGTTTGTGCCGGCCGGCGTGGGCATCGTGGTGGCCGCGTCCAGCGGCAAGGGCCACTGGCTGGCGCTGCTGGCGGGCCTGATCGGCAGCACGCTTTTGACGCTGGCCGTCACCGCCGTCGTCTTGCGGCTGCTGGGGGCGCCGGGGCAGGGCGATGTTTAAGCTGAATGAGCTGGGATCATTCTGGGTCTACCTGTCCGCGTCGCCGCTGCTGGGGCTTACGCTCACGCTGTGCGCCTACGCCATTGCCCAGGCGATTTACCAGCGCTGCCGCATGTCGCCACTGGCGAACCCTGTCGCCATTGCGATTGCGCTGGTGAGCGCGGTGCTGCTGGCCAGCGGCATGAGCTACCAGCGCTACTTCGCCGGTGCGCAGTTCGTGCACTTCCTGCTTGGTCCCGCGACGGTGGCGCTGGCCGTGCCGCTGGCCCGCCAGTGGCCGCGCTTCCGGCGTGCGCTGCTGCCGCTGGGCGTGGCGCTGGTATGCGGTTCGGCGACGGCCATCGTGTCCGCCGTCGGTATCACGGCGCTGCTGGGAGGAGGGGAGCAGCTGATGCTTTCGATCGGACCGAAATCCGCCACCACGCCGATTGCGATGGCCGTGTCCGAGCGCCTGGGCGGCGTACCGTCGCTGACGGCAGTGATGGTGATCGGCACCGGCATCTTCGGCGCCATTGCCGCGCGTTTCCTGTTCAACGCCCTGCGCATTCCGGAGCATGAAGTGCGCGGCTTTGCGCTGGGCGTGGCTTCGCACGGCATCGGCACCGCGCGCGCCTTCCAGGTCAGCGCGCAGATGGGCGCCTTTGCGGGACTGGGCATGGGCCTGAACGGCGTCGCCACGGCGCTGCTGGCGCCATGGCTCGTGCCCTGGGTGATGCGGCTGTTCGGTCCCGCTTAATCGCAGGACAGGCTTACCACCAGGCCGTGTAGATGGTTGCCAGCATCACGCAGATGACCGCCGAGCCGAGGGCGAAGGCGCCATCGACGCGGAACAGCGAGGTATCGATATGCAGCGGCTTGTGCGCCGGATCGCGACGGGCTTCGGCCATCTTGCTGATCAGGACCATGCCGGCCACCACGAACCAGAACACGATGAACATGCGGTCGAGGAAGGGGATTTCGGCCACGCCGGCATCGGTCAGCTTGGCAAAGCCGATCGGGATCAGGAAGGACAGG
>DASWYX010000300.1:0-9148 GCA_036404755.1 Pseudoduganella sp. | reverse complement strand
CCAGGCGATCGCGCTTGGACTCGTCACCGTGGATCATGAAAACTTCGCGTCGCTGAAGCTGACCGATGCCGCCCGTCCCGTACTGAAGGGCGAGCAGAAAGTGCAGCTGCGGCAGTACCAGAAGCCCGTCAAGCAGAAACGCGCCGCCGCGCCGAAAGGCTATGTGGAGACGGATCTCGATGCCGCCGAGCAGGCCATCTTCGACCGCCTGCGCTCCTGGCGCATGGGCGCGGCGCGCGAGCACAATGTGCCGGCCTACGTGATCTTCGTCGACGCGACGCTGCGCGAAATCGCCAAGGCCAGGCCGACGTCGCTGGACGACCTGCGCGGCGTTTCCGGCGTGGGCGAAAAGAAGCTTGCCTCCTACGGCGACGAAATCGTAAGCCTCATCGCCGGCCTGCGGTAATCATCCCCCGACAATCTGACGGTAGCGTCCCGGCGGCACGCCGGTGGCCTCGCGGAAGCGGTGGCTGAAGTGGCTGAGATCCGCATAGCCGCAGGCGTTCGCCACTTGCTGCAGCGGCAGTTCGCCCTTCAGCAGCACGCGCGCGCGTTCCAGGCGGCGCGTGGCGATCCAGGCGGAAGGCGGTATGCCAAACGATACGCGGAACATGCGCGCCAGGTGGAATTCGGACAGGCAGGCCAGTTGCGCCAGGCCGCCCAAGGTGATGTTCTGATCCAGATGCGCCTCGATGTAATCATGCAGGCGGCGGCGCACCAGCGGCGCCAGTCCGCCGCGCAGGCGCAGGCCCGGCTTGACCATATGCTGTGAGCGCAGCAGTTCGCTGATGGATTCGTGCGCGATCTCGTTGGCGCGCAGCAGCTGGTCGGGATCACTCCACGGCTGGTTCAGCAGGTCGGCGCACAGCTGCACCAGGCGCGGATTCTCGAAATAGGTACGGTCCTGCAAAGTGAGCTCGCGCGGTTCGCGGTCCAGCTCCACCACGGCGCGGCGCGTGAAGTGTTCGGGCATGAAATACAGATGCATCATGCGCAGGCCGCCGCGCACCGTCCAGCGCGACTCGTGCCAGTCCGGCAGGGAGCACAGCCGCTGCGGCGCGCCATAGCTGCCCGGCGCATCGTCGCGGTGCACGCCATAGCCGCCCACCAGGTAGCAGGACAGCGTGTGGTGGCCCGGCTGCTCATACGTGGTCTCGGCCATATCCACCTCGCGCCGCCAGATGGCCGCGGCGAGACCGTCGCCCAGCCAGGCGAAGCGCTCCAGCTTTGCGTCGGCCGTGGCCATGGTGCGGAACACCGCATGGGACATGGCGTCCGGCGGCGGCGTGATGGTGATTTCGGGGTCCATGCGAAAAGTCTAGCACGCAGCGTGCGCCCTCGCCCGGCCGCCGGTCCGCCGCCAGCCGGGACGGCAGCAAAAAGCGCAAGATCAGACAATCGGCTTCTAATTGCGCAATCCTGGACAACCGCCGCCCTGTGGCAGGCGTCAAGCTGGCCGCATGAATACCTTACTTTACTTCCTCACCGTCCTGATCTGGGGTACCACCTGGATCGCCATCAAATTCCAGCTCGGTGTTGTCGCCGCGCCGGTTTCCATCGCCTACCGCTTCTGGATCGCGACCACGGTACTGATGCTTATCCTGCTCGCGCTGCGCAAGCCCATATGGCCGCCGCGCGCGGCATGGCGCTACCTGCTGGCACAGGGATTTGCCCTGTTCTGCCTGAACTTCCTGTGCTTCTACTACGCCGCCAAATGGGTGCCGAGCGGACTGGTGGCGGTCGTGTTCTCCACGGCGCCGATCTGGAACGCCATCAATGGACGCCTCTTCATGGCGCGCCCCATCCGCCCCCAAGTGATGGCCGGCGCGGCGCTGGGCCTGTGCGGCATCGCCATGCTCTTCCTGCCGCAGATGGCGGGGCACTGGAACGACAACGGCATGCTGCTGGGACTTGGCCTGGCGGTGCTGGGCACGCTGTGCTTCTCGACCGGTAACCTGCTTTCCAGCCGCATGCAGGAGCTGGGCCTGACGCCGCTGCTGACCAACACCTGGGCCATGCTGATCGGCGCCGCCATCCTCACGGTGGGCGCACTGGCTCTAGGCATGCCCTTCAACTTCGATCCCAGCCCGCGCTATGTGATCGGACTGCTCTATCTGGGCATTCCCGGCTCCGTGATCGGCTTCACGGCGTACCTGCTGCTGGTGGGGCGTATCGGTCCGGACCGCGCGGCGTATTGCACGGTGCTGTTCCCCGTCGTGGCGCTGACGGTGTCGACCTTCTTTGAAGGATATCGCTGGAATGCAGCAGCCCTGGGCGGACTGCTGCTGGTGGTGGGCGGGAATCTGCTGGCCTTCCTGCCAGCGGGGGCTTATTTCTTCTCGAAGACCAGGTCCCAGACGCCGTGACCGAGCTTGATGCCACGGTTCTCGAACTTGGTCAGAGGACGGTAGGACGGCTGCGGCGCGTAGCCGTCCGCCGTATTGCGCAGCGCCGGTTCGGCGCTCAGCACTTCCAGCATCTGCACGGCGTAGTCTTCCCAATCGGTCGCCAGGTGGATGTAGCCGCCGGGAGCAATGTGCTCGCACAGCGTTTTCACGAACGCGGGCTGGATCAGGCGGCGCTTGTTGTGACGCGCCTTGTGCCACGGGTCCGGGAAGTAGATGTGCACGCCGGCCAGTGATGCCGCCGGGATCATGTCGCGCAGCACTTCCACCGCGTCGTGCTGGATCACGCGCAGGTTGCTCAGTTCCTCGTCGCCGATCAGCTTGAGCAGGCTGCCCACGCCGGGCGTATGCACTTCCACGCCGATGAAGTCCTTCTCCGGCATCAGCTTCGCGATGTGGGCGGTGGTGCCGCCCATGCCGAAGCCGATTTCCAGGATCACGGGCGCCTTGCGGCCGAAGGCCTGTTCAAAATCCAGCGGCGCTTTCGCATAGTCGATCATGTACTTCGGTCCCAGCTCGTTCAGGGCGCGCTCCTGCGCCGTGGACAGCCGGCCCGCGCGGGTCACGAAGCTGCGGATGCGGCGTTCAGTCGGATCGTAGAGCATGGACCGCGCCGGGCCCTTTGGAGGAATTTCGGAGGACATAACAGGACTTGCTGAAAAAACGCGCATTATAACATTCGGCCTATGTTGTCCGGCCTGCGATAATAGCGGTCTTTCGAACCTTCGCACCTGCTTCCAATGGCCTTCGCCCTCAACCTGATCATCATCGTCCTCGCCCTGGTCTGCCTCGTGCTCCTGCTCAAGACCCGGCCGAAGGCTCCGCAGTGGCAGCCGAAGGGCAAGCCGGCCGGCGGCTCCTACACGCCGCTGCCGGATGGCGAGCCGGTGCACCGCTGGTCGGACGAAGGCCGCTTCCAGCTCGAAGTGCTGGGCGAATCGCGCTACCAGGACACCATCCGCGAGCTGGCCGGCGAGCATGGCGATACCAGCGCCAACGCCATCCACCCTGCCCTGCTGCTGCCGGACGACCACAATCCCTATGAGGACAAGGCCGTCGCCGTCTTCCTCAGCGGCCGCATGGTCGGCTATCTGGCGCCAAAAGACGCCGTCGCCTTCCGCGACCGCCTGGAGCGCATGGACTTGTCCGGCAAACTGACTTCCTGCGCCGGCGTGATCCGCGGCGGCGGCATGTACGAGGGCAAGCGCCTCGCCTACTCCGTCAGCCTGGACGTGGACCCTCATTAAAACCCACGGCCCAAAGCTGGTGGCAGCCACATCGTGGCAGCCACCTGGTTCACGCCTCTGGTTTTCTTCCCTGACAGCAACCCATCGTAGCGTAATAATCACGGATTATCACAACAGCTGAAAATCACCTGAACACAGGCGTATCATTGCGGTATGCAAGTCAGGAGGCCGCTATGGAACGCGAACGTGCAAAGGCCGGCGACGCCGTCCGGCCAATCGGTTGGCACCGCAAGATGCTGGTCGTGCGGACTACGCCTGGCGCCAGCGGCGCGGCGGAGGACGAAGACTGCCTGTGCCGATGGCATGACCGCGACGGCGTCCACCAGCAAACCTTCAAATCCGGCCAGCTCGAAGTCCTGAACTCCGCAGCACAAGCCCACAATCCCGCCCGCCGCACCTTGCTCTAGGCTTGTCAACATTGGGTCCCAATGTTTCGTCGACGGACGCACTCCTGGCGAATGGAAATGTGGAGCGGGTGAAGGGAATCGAACCCTCGTATGAAGCTTGGGAAGCTGCCGTTCTACCATTGAACTACACCCGCGTTAGGCGCATTCTATGCGGCTTTCTGTGCCGTTGACAAGATCGCAAAGCCGTTTCTCAAGGACGTGGGACGCTTTGAACGATCTTGGGCGCAGGATGCCTTGCACGGCAGGGCCGGAGATTTTTTGTGCGCCGCACAAAAACTGTGTTATACTGCGTTCTGCGGTGGAGTTCTCGAGTGCTCCACCTTGTAGCACCACATACATTGGTCATGGGTTGGCACCTTGCAGATAGCACTGGCTGGCCCCTCCCGCACCGCGCAGATAGCACGGGCCGGAGCAGCGATTGAAGCATTGGCATTACATTGAAACGAAGCCCGCACTGCGGGCTTTTTTTTCGCCCCTCCCCACTCCGCAATCGCAAAGGAATCCCTGTGGCAAAAGAAGAATTGATTGAAATGAACGGCCAAGTCGTCGAGATCCTGCCGGACCAGCGCTTCCGTGTTGATCTGGACAATGGCCATAAACTGATCGCCTACACCGCCGGCCGCATGAAAAAGAACTTCATCCGCATCCTGGCCGGAGACAAGGTCACGCTCGAACTCTCTCCCTATGACTTGAGCAAAGGGCGCATCGTGTTCCGGCACATTGAAAAGCGCAGCACCGGTGGCGCACCGCCGCACCGCCGGCGATAAACGCCAGGAGCTTCATAAGCTCTCTTTTACGTGAGGTATGCCCACCTCATCGTAAATCTCATAGATCACCGCCAGCATGTTGACCAGTTCTTCGGACTTGTCCAGATTACGGACGCTGAACATCACAGGGGACACGGCCTGGCGGTCTGCCAGGGGGCGGTAGAAGACGTCCCGCCGCTTCATGCCCTGCACACTCTCGGGCACGACCGACACGCCCTCCCCCGCCGCCACCAGTCCGAGGGCGATCTGCAGTTCGCGCACTTCCAGCACTTTGCGCGGCTGGATGCCATGAGCCCGGAACACTTCAAGCACCTGGTCGGCGAAGCTGGGACGGGGCGCTTTCGGATACACCAGCAGCACATCGTTCTGCAGGTCCAGCAGCCGTATGGGCTCGTCGGAATCGCTCAGCGGATGACCGATCGGCAGCGCCACGATCAGGCGCTCCTCGCGCAGAACGATGCGGCGCACGCTGGCGTCTTCCGCTTTCACGCGCCCGAAGCCGACGTCGATGCGGCCTTCCTTCAAAGCCTTGATCTGCTCCATCGTCGTCATCTCGTGGAAGCTCACCTGCACGTGCGTGTAGCGGGTGCGGAAGCGGCGCACGATCTCGGGCAGCAGGCCGTAAAGGGTTGAAGCGACAAAGCCGAGCGACAAGGTCCGCTCCACCTTCCCCACTCGCTGCGTCATCGTCTTCAGCGCACCCACCTTTTCCAGCAGCTCGGCGGCGTGCGCCTGGAAGAATTCGCCGGCCTCCGTCAGCTTCAGAGGACGTGAGCCCTTCTCGATCAGATCCACCCCAAGCTCCTCCTCCAGCTGCTGGATTTGCCGGCTCAGAGGCGGCTGCGCGATGTACAGGCGCTTGGCCGCACGGGTGAAATTTTTCTCCTCGGCAACCGCTACAAAGTAGCGCAGATGACGTAGCTCCACGGAAACTCTCCTCCATACCTATCAGGTATTGAATCATACCAACTCAGTGTTGGACTGCCTCTCAATACGGGCCTATCTTGTCCATATCCGCACACCACTATATGCCACGAGTATGATCCAGAATATCGAAGTGATGCTGGCCAAAGTGCCCACCATCCGTCCCCACAAGCTCTCGGTAGCGACCATGAGCACCCAAACCCTGGTCCTGGTGCGCGTGCGTTGCGCCGACGGCATCGAAGGCTGGGGTGAAGCCACTACCATCGGCGGCCTGAATTACGGCGAAGAGAGCCCCGAGAGCATCAAGACCAATATCGACACCTACATCGCGCCGCTGATCGTCGGCATGGAAGCGAGCGAAGTGGCGAAGGCCATGGCGAAAGTGCGCCAGGTCATCCAGGGCAACCGCTTCGCCAAGTGCGCGATCGAGACCGCCCTGCTGGATGCGCAAGCGCGCCGCCTCGGCATCCCCTTGAGCGAACTGCTGGGCGGCCGCGTACGCGACGAACTGCCCGTGGCCTGGACCCTGGCCAGCGGCGACACCACCAAGGACATCGCCGAAGCCGAAAAGATGCTGGACATGCGCCGCCACCGCATCTTCAAGCTGAAGATCGGCCTGCGCGCCGTGGAAGACGACGTGGCCCACGTGATCGCGATCAAGAAAGCCGTCGGCGAGCGCGCCAGCGTGCGCGTGGACGTCAACCAGGCCTGGGACGAACAGGACGCGATGCGCGCCATCGCCGCCCTGCAGGACGGCGGCGTGGACCTGATCGAGCAGCCGGTGCGCGCCGAGAACAAGGCTGCGATGGCGCGCCTGGCCGCCGCCTTCGCCGTGCCCATCATGGCAGACGAAGCCCTGCACGGCCCGCAGGACGCCTACACCATGGCCACCGCATCGGCGGCCGACGTATTCGCCGTGAAGATCACCCAGTCCGGCGGCCTGCTGCCGGCAGCGCAAGTTGCAGCGGTCGCGCAACTGGCGGGCGTGGGCCTGTACGGCGGCACGATGCTGGAAGGCGGCGTGGGCACGGCGGCATCGGCCCACCTGTTCTCCACCTTCAGCAGCCTGGCTTACGGCACCGAGCTGTTTGGCCCGCTGCTGCTGACGGAAGAAGTGCTGCAGCAGCCGCTGGTCTACAAGGACTTCATGCTGCAGGTGCCGCGCAAGCCCGGCATCGGCGTCGACATCGATATCGAAAAAGTACAGCGCCTGCAGGCGCGATAAGGAGAAACCACCATGCTGTTCCATGTACGTATGAACGTGAACCTGCCGCCCTCGATGCCCGAGCAGCAGGCCACGGACCTGAAGCTCCGCGAAAGGGAGCTGGCGCAGGAGCTGCAACGCAGCGGCAAATGGCGCCACCTGTGGCGCATCGCCGGGCAGTACGCCAACTACAGCGTGTTCGACGTGGAGAGCGTCGACGAGTTGCATACGCTGCTGATGTCGCTGCCGCTGTTCCCTTACATGGCCATCGAAGTAGCCCCGCTGTGCCGCCACCCATCATCCATCCGCGACGACGATCGCTAATCGCCAACTATAGAGGAGACTTTGTCATGACTCACACTGAAATCGACGCACTGGTCAAACACTGGATCGTGGACTCCGCGACCCGCCCCGCCAATCCGCGCGTGCAGGAAATCGTGCTGCGCCTGATGGGCGACCTGTGCAAGGCGATCGAGGACCTGGATATCCAGCCGAGCGAAGTATGGAAAGGCCTGGAGTACCTGACCTTCACCGGCTCGCGTAATGAATTCGGCCTGCTGGCGCCGGGCATCGGCCTGGAACGCTTCCTGGACATCCGCGCCGACGAAGCCGAAGCAAAAGCCGGCCTGACCGGCGGCACCCCGCGCACCATCGAAGGCCCGCTGTATGTGGCCGGCGCGCCGGAGTCGGTGGGCTACGCCCGCCTGGACGATGGCACCGAAAGCGATCAGGCCGAAGTCCTGTTCATGCAGGGCACCGTGTACGGCGCCAACGGCAAGCCGCTGCCGAACGCGAAGGTGGAAGTGTGGCACGCCAACCTGATGGGCAACTACTCCTTCTTCGACAAGAGCCAGTCCGCCTTCAACCTGCGCCGCTCCATCATCACCGATGACCAGGGCCGCTACCGCTTCCGCAGCATCATGCCGAAGGGTTACGCCTGCCCGCCGGATGGCGCCACGCAACTGCTGCTGGACCAGCTGGGCCGCCACGGCAACCGCCCCGCGCACATCCACTTCTTCGTCACCGCAGCCGGCCATCGCAAGCTGACCACCCAGATCAATATCGACGGCGATGAATATCTGTGGGACGACTTCGCCTTCGCCAGCCGCGAAGGCCTGGTGCCGGCGGTGAAGCGCACCGGCGGCGCCGAAGCGCATGCGTCCATCGACTTCGACTTCCACCTGCTGCAGGAAGTTGCCGCCGCCCCGTCCGCGGAAGTCCAGCGCGTGCGCGCCGCAGCTTAAGCAAGGAGAAAGAAATGCAAACCCTGGATGATTTCCTCATTGAAGACAAGGCAAAGGGCGACTACCGCCTGAACCGCACGGCCTTCACGGACCCGGAACTGTTCGAGCTGGAGATGAAGCACATCTTCGAAGGCAACTGGATCTACCTGGCACACGAAAGTCAGATCCCGAACAATAACGATTACTACACCACGTATATGGGCCGGCAGCCTGTCTTCATCGCCCGCAATCGCCAGGGTGAGCTGAACGCCTTCATCAATGCCTGCAGCCACCGCGGCGCGCAGCTGTGCCGCCACAAGCGCGGCAACAAGGCCACCTATACCTGCCCCTTCCACGGCTGGACCTTCAACAACAACGGCAAGCTGCTGAAGGTGAAGGACCCCGAGGAAGCAGGCTATCCGGAGTGCTTCAACAAGGAGGGCTCGCACGACCTGAAGAAAGTGGCGCGCTTCGAGAGCTACAAGGGATTCCTGTTCGGCAGCCTGAACCCGGATGTCGTGCCGCTGACCGAATTCCTGGGCGAAGCGGGCAAGATCATCGACATGATCGTCAACCAGTCGCCGGAAGGGCTGGAAGTGCTGCGCGGCTCGTCCACCTATACCTTCAACGGCAACTGGAAGCTGCAGGCCGAAAACGGTGCGGACGGCTATCACGTCTCCGCCGTGCACTGGAACTATGCCGCCACCACCAACCACCGCAAGCAGGCCGAGGCCGGGGACAATATCCGCGCCATGGATGCGGGCAAGTGGGGCAAGCAGGGCGGCGGCTTCTACGCCTTCGAGAACGGCCATATGCTGCTGTGGACCAGGTGGGCCAATCCGGAAGACCGCCCCAACTATCCGCGCCGCGAGGAATTCGCTTCGCAGTTCGGCGGCCCGATGGCGGACTGGATGATCGAGCGCTCGCGCAACCTGTGCCTGTATCCGAACGTCTACCTGATGGACCAGTTC
>DASWYX010000299.1:0-5265 GCA_036404755.1 Pseudoduganella sp. | reverse complement strand
CAACTGACCCTGAAGGATTTGTGCGGCGAGCGCCTCATCATGCACGCGCGCGAGCTGCACCCTTCACTGTATGACTGGATTCACCTGGAATGGCAGCGGGCAGGCTCGCGGCCGCATGTCGTATACGAGACGTCCTCTGTCCAGGCCGGTTTGCAGATGGCGCAGAGCGGCCTGGGCTGCATGATGCTGGCGGGCTTCGTGCAGAACACGGAACTGCCGGGGCTGCGGTCGGTCCCGCTGGCGGGACTCGACCCCGTGGCCTGGCACATCTTCTGGCGCGCCGGCGAAACCCGGCGCCTGGTGCTGGACTTCCTGGAGCGGGTCCAGGAAGAGGCAGCGGTTTGCTTCACCCCTTAGGGATCAGGCCTGCTCGAGCAGGTTATGCGCCTGCTCGTCCGCGTGATAGGACGAACGCACCATGGCGCCCACGGCCGCGTGGCCGAAGCCCATCTTGTACGCTTCTTCCTCGAACATCTTGAAGGTGTCCGGGTGTACATAGCGGCGCACCGGCAGGTGGCTGTTGGACGGCGCCAGGTACTGGCCGATGGTCAGCATGTCGATGTCGTGCTCGCGCATATCGCGCATCACCTGCAGGATTTCCTCGTCGGTCTCGCCCAGGCCGACCATCAGGCCGGACTTGGTCTTCACGTGCGGATACAGCTTCTTGAAATCCTTCAGCAGCTTCAGCGAGTGCAGGTAGTCGGCGCCCGGACGTGCTTCCTTGTACAGGCGCGGCACGGTTTCCAGGTTGTGGTTCATCACGTCCGGCAGGCCGCCGGCGAAGATGTCCAGCGCCTTTTCCAGGCGGCCGCGGAAGTCCGGTACCAGCACTTCGATCTGGGTTTTCGGCGACAGTTCCTTGGTCTGGGTGATGCACTCGACGAAGTGGGCGGCGCCGCCGTCACGCAAGTCGTCGCGGTCCACCGAGGTGATCACGACGTAGCTCAGGCGCAGCTTGGCGATGGTGTTGGCCAGGTTTTTCGGCTCATCCACATCCAGCGGGTCCGGACGGCCATGGCCCACGTCGCAGAACGGGCAGCGGCGGGTGCACTTGTCGCCCATGATCATGAAGGTCGCGGTGCCCTTGCCGAAGCACTCGCCGATGTTCGGGCAGCTTGCTTCCTCGCACACGGTGACCAGCTTGTTCTCGCGCAGGATGTCCTTGATTTCATAGAAGCGGGACGATGCGGACGCAGCCTTGACGCGAATCCATTCCGGCTTCTTCAGGCGCTCCACCTGCTCGATCGGCACGATCTTGATGGGAATGCGCGAAGTCTTGTCGGCGCCTTTTTGCTTGTCACTCGGGTTATAGGTCATAAGCTGCTTGCCCTCACGGGCTTCTCAGGTAAATTCGGGTTCGGCGACGTCCAGCAGGCGCACCAGCTCTTCAGCCAGCGCTTGCTGTACATCGGCCAGGGGGGCTTCCACGCCCATGGAGCGCATGTCGACCGTTTCCAGGCCGGCATAGCCGCAGGGATTGATCCAGGTGAAGGGGGACAGGTCCATCCCCACGTTCAGCGACACGCCATGGTAGGTGCAGCCATTGCCGCGCACTTTCAGGCCGAGGGCGGCAATCTTGGCGCCTTTCTTCGGTCCGTCCGCGATGTAAATGCCGGGCGCGCCCTCGACGCGCTCGCCGGCCAGATTATACGCCGCCAGCACGTTGATAATGGCTTGTTCGATCTTGTGCACAAACTGGCGGGCGTACAGCTTGCCGCCCGGCTTGTTGCGGCGCAGGTCCATCATCAGGTAGATCACCACCTGGCCGGGGCCGTGGTAGGTGACTTCGCCGCCGCGGTCGGTCTGCACGACGGGAATCTGCGTGGCGCCGGCCAGCAGGTGGCCACGGTCCGCGCCCAGGCCCAGCGTGAAGACGGGCGGGTGCTCGACGATCCACAGTTCGTCAGGCGTGTCCGCCTCGCGCGCGTCCGTGAAGGCGCGCATGGCGGCAAACGTGGGCTCGTATTCGGCGTGGCCGAGGTGGCGGATCACCGCCGGCTTGATCGACATCAGGACATTTCGTTGTTGAAATAGCCCCGCCATTATACTTTGGGCGGTGGGCTTCTGCTTAATGACTGAGCAGTTTCGCCTGATGCAGGTTCGGGCCGCGGGTGCGGCGGATCAATGATCCGCCCTACAGCCCTTCGGGCCAGAATGTCGGCGGCGCTATGCCGCCTGCAAATTGATATTTTTCAGCCAATCTTGCAGAGAATCCCTCTGCCACTGGTGCGCCACATAATCCTTCAGCTTCTGCGGCACCGGATCGCCGTTCATCACCAACCGGCTGAGCATGACGGCCAGGTCGGTATCGGCGATGCACCAGCGCCCGAACAAATACTGTCCATCGATCACCTGCTCGGCCAGGCGGATCAGCTTGTCCGCTGCCGCCTGCGCCTCGCCGGTTAAGGGCTTGTCCGCACGCCGGTAAAACACCGTGTAAGTGCTGCGTTCTTCACGCAACGCCATCAAATCGCTGCGTATCCATGCCTGGATCTGGCGCGCGATGGCGCGCTTCTGGGGCAGGACCGGGTAGAGTGCCCGGTACTCAGGCGCCGGAAACATCTCATCCAGGTATTCATCGATGGCGCTGGACTCTGTCAGCATGAAGTCGTTGTGCACCAGGCAGGGCACGCGGCCGGTCAGCGCCTTGCCGGTATAGCTCAGCTCCCTGTTCCTGCCCGCTGCCAGGTCCACAGTTTCCAGTTCAAATTCCAGTCCCTTCTCGCGCAGGGCGACGAACGAGGACAGGGCATAAGGGCTGGTGAATTCGGCATCGACGTACAGTTTGAGGCTCACGGCTAACTCCAGCTAGTGTAGATTTATTCACATAGTAGGCCTTGAGTGCCGCTTGCCATAACGATATATTTTCGTTGTCCTTGTTAATTTTTCTCACACATGAGCGAGCTGCCGCGCCTGCCGAACTTTTCCGCCCTGCGTGCCTTCGAGGCGGCGGCCCGCCATGAGAACTTCTCGCGCGCGGCGGAAGAGCTTTGCCTGACGCACGGCGCCATCAGCCACCAGGTGAGGGCGCTGGAGGAAGAACTGGGCGTGTCCCTCTTCATCCGGAATGGCCGCCAGGTGCGGGTGACGCCGGAAGGCAAGCGTTTCGCCGAGGTAATCGCGCGCGCGGCGGACGATATTGCGCGCGCCGCCCAGACGCTGCGGCCGTCGCAGGACGCGATCCAGCGCCTGAGCGTCACCGCCATTCCATCCTTCGCGGCGCGCTGGCTGGCGCCGCGGCTCGGCTCCTTCATCGACCAGCATCCGGACGTGGAAGTCATCCTGCAGGCAAGCAGCCAGCTGCAGGACCTGGTGAAGGAGAGCATCGACGTCGGTATCCGCTTCGGCCAGGGCCGCTATCCCGGCCTCGTTTCCGAACGCCTGATGGGCGAGATATATTATCCGGTAGTGAGTCCCAACTATCGCCACGGCCCGCTGCCGGCCGAGCCACGCGATCTGGCCGATGCCGTGCTGCTGCGATCGAACGAACCCTGGGCGCCATGGTTCAAGGCGGCCGGGCTGGCGCTGGCGGAGCCATCGGGCGGCGTGATGTTCGAGGATTTGTCCATGCTGATCCGTTCCTGCGTGGACGGCGATGGCGTGGCGCTGACGCGCCATGTAGTGGCGATGCAGGAAATCGCGTCGGGCCATCTGGTCCGGCTGTTCGACATCACCTGCCCCTGCCCGGAGGATTATTACCTCGTCAGCCCGCCCGGCGCCTACGGCAAGCCGCAGGTGCGGGCCTTTCGCGACTGGCTGAAGGCTGAGATCGCAAAAGCCCAGCCCTGATTACATGACGATTTTCACCATCGGGTGGCCGGACAGCTCGGTGTACAGCGCGTCCAGCTGTTCGCGGCTGATGGCGCGCACGATCACGGTCAGGCCCGTGAAATTGCCCTTGGCGGAGGGACGGGACTCGATCTTGCCTTCGTGGCAAGTCGGGTCGTGCTTGAGCACCACTTCCAGGATGGTGGGGGCAAAGGCGTCGTGAGTTGGGCCCATCACCTTGATCGGGAAGTCGCTCGGGTATTCGATGAGGGACTCGGAGGGCGGGATCGCTTTCATATTCATTCCAAAAATAAAGGCTGGCGCGCACAGCACGCGCCAGCCCATATTTTAGCTTAGGCAGCCTTTACCGACAGGCGCTTGAGCCGCTCCAGGGCGGACTCATTGCCGCCGTCCGGCTGGGTCACCGATTTGCGGATGGCCTCGATCTCGGCGGCCTGGTCGTAGGGGCGCTGGCCGATGTCGGACACGATCTTCATGCCCTCCGCCTCATTGGCGATCTTCTGCGCCCGTTTGGTCAGCGCATTCAGTGCGCTGGTGTTGCCGCGCATGCCGGACAGGCTGGCGAGCTGCTCCTGGCGCTCGGCGCGCACAGCTTGCAGGTCGCGCTGGGCATTGGCGGCGGCCAGCGCCTGGCGCGCTTTTTTGGCGGCGGAATCGAAGTCGGCCAGCTGCTGGGACAGGGCGTCCACGATTTTCTGCAGCTCATCCATGTACGCCTGGGCATCCGCTTCCTCCTGGATTTCCTGCGGCAGGCGGTTCTTGTTGGCTTCCAGCTCGTCGCAGAACAGATTGATGGTCGCTTCCGATATCTTGCCGGACGCCAGGCGCTCGGCCAGGGTTCCGGCGGCTTTCTCGTCGGTGGCAATCAGCTCGCGCAGGCGGACCACATCGTCGCGTTCCTTGTTGAAGGCGGAGCGGGCGGCGGCCAGCTTTTGCGCAGCGCTGCGCAGGGTGTCGGCCAGGCGGTCGCGGTCGGCCTCGGTCGCGGTTTCCGGGTCAAAGCTGGCAATGGCCTCGGACACGCGGTCGCCCAGCGCGCCGAAATGCTTGGAAATCAGTCGTGCGGTCAGTGCCCAGCCATTCGAGTTGCTCATCTTCATTCCTTTCAGTGGTTATCAATATTCGGCGGTCACTGGATGACCAGCCGTTCCTGCTCGACGCGGATTCCAACGACGAAATCTACGTGGATGCCGCGTTTTCCTGCATCGCCGTTCACGCTCTGCAGTACTTCTGTCGTGACCAGCAAGAATTCCTCGCCGCCGTCGCGCAGCGGGCGCACGTAGGGCATGAAGTAGAGCTGCTGCTTCAGGCCCAGCATGCCGGCCGCATCGTCCAGGCGGGTTTCGGTGCCGGTGTAGGGCGGGATGAATTCCGCCTCCGGGTCGCCGGCGTCGCGCCGGTAGTCGAGCGCGTCTTCGGTGCCGAACGCGGTCTCGATCGCCGCCGCGTCAACGCCGATTTCCTCCAGCTGGCCGC
>DASWYX010000298.1:0-13463 GCA_036404755.1 Pseudoduganella sp. | reverse complement strand
AGCCCCTGTGCCGCAGGCGGCCCAAGCGCAGCCGCAAGCGAAGCAACAAGCGGCGGCCGCGCCACAAGTCCCCCACCGCCGCGCCGAAGACGCCGAAGCCGCAGGCTCCAAGACCCCGCTGGTCCGCGTGCGTGCCGACATCCTCGACCGCCTGGTGAACCAGGCCGGTGAAGTCTCGATCTCCCGCTCGCGGCTCGAGAACGAAGTGAACAACCTGCGCACCTCGCTCAACGACTTCCAGGACAACCTGGCGCGCTTGCGCCGCCAGCTGCGCGAAGTGGAAATGCAGGCCGAATCGCAGATCGCCTCGCGCATGTCCATCGCCGGCGAGCGCGAATTCGACCCGCTGGAGTTTGACCGCTTTACGCGCCTGCAGGAACTGACCCGCATGATGGCGGAAAGCGTGAACGACGTGGCTTCCTTCCACGAAGGCCTGATGCGCACCGTGGACAGCGCCAACGCCGACCTGAACCAGCAGGCGCGCATGACCCGCGACCTGCAGCAGGACCTGATGCGCGTGCGCATGGTGCCGTTTGCCAGCATCTCGGAGCGCTTGTTCCGCGTGGCGCGACAGAGCGCCAAGGAAGTGGACAAGCGCGTGAACCTGGACATCCGCGGCGGCGCCGTGGAAATGGACCGTAGCGTGCTGGAACGCATGGCCGCGCCCTTCGAGCACCTGCTGCGCAACGCTATCGTGCACGGCGTGGAAGCGCGCAGCGACCGCGCCGCGAAAGGCAAGGAAGAAACGGGCGAGCTGCTGGTGCAGGTGAGCCAGCAGGGCAATGAAGTGGTGCTGGAATTCAGCGACGACGGCGCCGGCCTCGATCTGGACCGCATCCGCGCCAAGGCGCGCAAGGTGGGCCTGATCGGCAATGAGGACGTCAGCGATGCCGAAGCCGTCAAGCTGATCTTCGAACCCGGCTTCTCCACCGCGGACACGCTGACCGAACTGGCCGGCCGCGGCGTGGGCATGGACGTGGTGCAGTCCGAAGCCCAGTCCCTGGGCGGCCGCGTCGAAACCCAGACCGAAGCGGGCAAGGGCACGCGCTTCACCATCCGCCTGCCGCTGACGCTGGCCGTGACCCAGGTGGTGCTGGTTTCCGCCGGCGGCCGCACGCATGCGCTGCCGGCCGGCATGGTGGAACAGGTGCTGCAGATGAAGGAAGGCGCGCTGGGCGAAGCCACCGCCAGGGGCACCGTGGTGCTGCAGGGCCAGCACATCGGCATGCGCTACCTGCCCAACCTGCTGGGCGACCGCGAAGCGCAGCCCGTGCAGCAGCGCTCCTCGCCCGTGCTGATGCTGCACAGCGGCGGTGCGCGCATTGCGTTGCACGTGGACGAAATCGTCGGCAACCGCGAGGTCGTCATCAAGAATATCGGCCCGCAGCTGGCGCGCATGCCGGGCATCGCTGGCGCCACCGTGCTGGGCTCGGGCGAAATCGTCCTGATCCTGAACCCGGTCGCGCTGCAATTGCATATCGACGCGAACCCGGAACTGGCGCAGGCCACGCAGCGCGCGGGCGCAACGTCCGCCGGCGCTGCGCAGGAAGCGCGTGCTGCTGCGGCCACGATCATGGTGGTGGACGATTCGCTGACCGTGCGCAAGGTGACCCAGCGCCTGCTGGAACGCGAAGGCTATAGCGTGATGCTGGCGAAGGACGGCGTGGATGCGCTGGAGCAGATGCAGGACCGCCAGCCGGACCTGATGCTGGTCGATATCGAGATGCCCCGCATGGACGGTTTCGACCTCACACGCAATGTGCGGGGCGACGACCGCACGCGGGAAATCCCGATCATCATGATCACCTCGCGTTCAGCGGACAAGCACCGCAACTACGCCATGCAGCTGGGCGTGAACGCCTACTTCGGCAAGCCCTATCAGGACACCATCCTGCTCGGCGCTATTGCGGGCCTGCTGCCTGCCGCTTGACCACTTCGTAGCGTGCGAGCGTCTGCTTGCGCGCTGCGTCGTGCTGCACGATGGGCGCTGGGTAATCCAGTCCGCGTATTCCCCACGGCGCATGGATTTCCTTGCGTGACAGGCCTTCGAGCTGCGGCAGGTAGTGCCGGATGAAGTCACCGTCCGGATCGAACTTTTCCGATTGCGTGACCGGGTTGAAGATGCGGAAATAAGGCTGCGCATCGCAGCCGCTGGATGCCGCCCACTGCCAGCCGCCGTTGTTCGACGACAGATCGAAGTCGTTCAGCTTTTCCGCGAAATACGCTTCGCCGCGGCGCCAGTCCAAGCCCAGGTCCTTCACCAGGAAGCTGGCCGTGACCATGCGCAGGCGGTTGTGCATATAGCCGGTGGCGTTCAACTGCTTCATGGCCGCATCCACCAGCGGATAGCCGGTGCGACCTTCGCACCAGGCGGCGAAGGCTTCGTCGGCTTCCGCGCCCGTCTCCCACTCGATGGCGTCATAGGCCGGCTTGAAGGCGCTGTCCTCCACATGCGGGTGGAAGTGGAGGATCATCTTGTAGAACTCGCGCCAGATCAGCTCCGATAGCCACACGGCGCCGCCGTCGCCCGCCTGCCCGCGCAGCGACAGTTCGCGCACGGTGCGCACCAGATGGCGAATCGATACGGTGCCGAAGCGCAGGTGCACCGATAGCCGCGAGCAGCCGTCCACCGCCGGGAAGTCGCGCGCCGTGCCGTAGGCGGCGATGCGCGTCAGGAAGTCGTCGAACAGCTGCGCGCCGCCGGACATGCCGGCCGGGATGTCCATCTCCCCCCGCTCGAAGCCCATCGACTCCAGCGACTGCAGGCGCGACCCGCCCCGCACATCCGCCCCGCCCGGCGTTCCGGCCGCAAACCTGCCCGCGCCATGGCCGCCCGCCGCGCCCCAGGGCGCCAGCGCTTCCGGATGGGCGTCGAGCTTCTTCAGCCAGGCGTTCTTATATGGCGTAAATACCGAAAACGGCGTGCCGCCTTGCGACAGCACCTCGTCGCGCTCAAAGATGACCTGATCCTTGAAACTGCGCAGCTCGCGTCCATCGCGCGCCAGCGCCGCCGCCACAGCCTGGTCGCGCGCATTGGCGGCCGGCTCATAGTCATCGTTGCAGAACACCGCGTCGACGCCCAGCTCAGCGGCAAGCGCCGGCAGGACTTCACGCGCATCGCCGTGGCGCACGATTAAATGCCCGCCAGCATCGTGCAGCTCGGCAATCAATTCCTGCAGGCAGTCGTAAATAAACGTCACGCGTCGGTCGCGGCGGGGCAGGTCGGACAGGATGGCGGTGTCGAAAACAAAGCAGCAGTACACTTGCCCTGCGGTGCGCAGGGCATGATGCAGGGCGGCGTGGTCAAAAAGCCGCAGGTCGCGGCGGAACCATACAAGAGCAGATTTCATCGTTGGAGGTCAAATTCGAAACGGCTTTAAATGGCCGGATCGTCAATTCATAGTAAACTGTCGATATATCCCCCGGAGTTGCGACGAGGATATTACAGTAAAGAACACAAAACAGCCCTGCATAGAGAGCAACTTATGAAAAAGAGCAAAGTCAGCAAGAGCCTGCCTGTGCCTGGTCTGTTACCGGATACTAGCGAACTGAAGGAGCTGATGGTGCCTAAGACTGCCCCTGCGCTCAATCTGGCCAATCACTTCCTGATTGCCATGCCATCCATGCAAGATCCGATCTTCGGCGGCACGGTGGTATATGTTTGCGAGCACAATGAAAACGGCGTGTTGGGCGTCGTCATCAACAAGCCCACCGACATGACCATGCAAGTGCTGTTCGAGCGCATCGACCTCGAGGTGAGTTCGGCCGCCGACCGCCACATGGAATCCGAGCCGATCATGTTCGGCGGCCCGGTACAGGACGACCGCGGTTTCGTGCTGCACACGCCGGGCGCGCACTATTCGTCCTCACTGACGGTGACCAACGACGTGGCTTTCACCACCTCGATCGACGTGCTGGAAGCGGTCGCCCGCGGCAGGGGCCCCGAGCGCATGCTGGTTTCGATCGGCTACTCGGGCTGGAGCCCGGGCCAGCTGGAAGATGAAATCAGCCGCAATGGCTGGCTGACCGTCACCGCCGACCCGCGCATCCTGTTCGACCTGCCGGTGGAAGACCGCTACGCCGCTGCGATGAAACTGCTGGGCATCGATCCCTGGATGCTCACCTCTGAAGCGGGCCATGCATAGTCCAGAAACTGTATTTGGCTTCGACTTCGGCATCAAACGCATCGGCGTCGCAATGGGCAACACAATGATCGGCCAGGCCAGTCCCCTGGCCGTCATTCAATCGGTGGGCAATGACGCGCGCTTCGCGGACATCAAGGCCCTGATCGACAAATGGGCTCCCACCCGTTTCGTGGTCGGCCTTCCCTTCCATCCGGACGGGGCGGAACACGAGATGACCGCACGCTGCCGCCGCTTTGCCAACCAGCTCAATGGCCGCTTCAATATTCCGGTCGTGCTGGTCGATGAACGCTACTCTTCCGCGATGATTTCCGCGAAACGAGGCGAAGTGATCGACGACCGCGCCGCCGCCATCATCCTGCAACAATACTTTGACGAATATGTCCCACACTGACCCCAACCAACTGGACGCGGAAGTGCTTTACGCCAGCCTGCTCGAGCAGGTGAAGGCCGGCCTGGCCGAGGCCCACGAGCCGGCGATCGTCGGCATCCACTCCGGCGGCGCCTGGATCGCCGAGCGCCTGGCCAAAGACCTCGGCCTGGAGGCGCGCTGCGGCGTGCTCGATGTGTCCTTCTACCGCGACGATTACGCGAAGAAGGGCCTGCCCGCCGAAGTCAAGCCGACCGACATCAAGTTCAACGTGGACGGCGCCACCATCCTGCTGGTGGACGATGTGCTGTACACGGGCCGCACCACGCGCGCCGCCATGAACGAGCTGTTCGACTATGGCCGTCCGGCGCGCATCATGCTGGCCGCCCTGGTCGACCGCGGCGAGCGCCAGCTGCCGGTTGCCGCCGATTTCGTGGCCGCGCACACCCGCTGCGCGCCCGGCACGGCCCTGCGCCTGAAGCAGGCGGACGAGGGCCGACGATTCACCCTGACTATCGAATGAAACCATGCTTAATCCGCAACTGAACAAACACGGCGAGCTCCAGCACCTGCTGACGACCGAAGGCCTGCCCAAGGCCATCATCAACCAGATCCTGGATACCGCCTCTTCCTTCGTGTCCGTGTCCGACCGCGAAGTGAAGAAAGTCCCACTGATGCGCGGCAAGAGCGTGTTCAATCTGTTCTTCGAAAATTCCACCCGCACCCGCACCACCTTCGAGATCGCCTCCAAGCGCCTGTCGGCGGACGTGATCAACCTGAACATCCAGGCTTCCTCGACCACCAAGGGCGAGTCGCTGCTCGATACCATCGACAACCTGGCCGCCATGCATGCGGACATGTTCGTGGTGCGCCACTCGCAGTCCGGCGCGCCCTACCTGATCGCCAAGCACCTGCACGATACGAAGCAGAACCACGTGCACGTGGTGAACGCGGGCGACGGCCGCCACGCGCACCCGACGCAGGGCCTGCTGGACATGTACACCATCCGCCACTACAAGAAGGACTTCAGCAACCTGACGGTGGCCATCGTGGGCGACATCCTGCACAGCCGCGTGGCCCGTTCCGACATCCACGCGCTGACCACCCTCGGCGTGCCCGAGATCCGCGCCATCGGCCCGCACACGCTGCTGCCGGGCGGCCTGGAACAGCTGGGCGTGCGCACCTTCACCAATATGGATGAAGGCTTGAAGGGTGTGGACGTGATCATCATGCTGCGCCTGCAGAACGAGCGCATGAACGGCGCGCTGCTGCCGTCCTCCGGTGAATACTTCAAGGCATACGGCCTGACGCCGGAGCGCCTGGCGCTGGCCAAGCCGGACGCCATCGTGATGCACCCTGGTCCGATGAACCGCGGCGTGGAGATCGACTCCGCCGTGGCCGATGGTCCGCAAGCGGTGATCCTGTCCCAGGTCACCTTCGGTATCGCAGTCCGCATGGCGGTGATGAGCATCGTCGCAGGCACGCAAGCATAAGACAGCACGCATGAACATCCATATCAAGAACGGCCGACTGATCGATCCGGCCAACAAGATCGACGCACAGCAAGACCTCTTCATCGTGGACGGCAAGGTCGCCGCCATCGGCAGTGCGCCGGCCGGCTTCAATGCCGATCGCGTCATCGACGCCAGCGGCAAGGTCGTGGCGCCGGGCCTGGTGGACCTGTCCGCCCGCCTGCGCGAGCCGGGCTTCGAATACAAGGCCACGCTCAAATCCGAAATGCAGGCAGCCATCCAGGGCGGCGTGACGACCCTGGTCTGCCCGCCGGACACCGACCCCGTGCTGGACGAGCCGGGCCTGGTGGAAATGCTGAAGCACCGCGCCAAGGGCCTGAACCAGGCCAACGTGCATCCGCTGGGCGCGCTGACCATGGGCCTGAAAGGCGAAGCACTGACCGAGATGGCCGAGCTGACCGAAGCGGGCTGCATCGGCTTCTCGCAGGCCGAAGTACCCGTCACCGACACCACCGTGCTGCTGCGCGCGATGCAGTATGCGAAGACGTTCGGCTACACCGTTTGGCTGCGGCCGCAGGACGCCTTCATCGGCCGCGGCGGCGTGGCGCACAGCGGTCCGCTCGCTTCGCGCCTGGGCCTGTCCGGCGTGCCGGTGATGGCCGAGACCATCGCCCTGCACACGATCTTTGAACTGATGCGCGCATCGGGCGCACGCGTGCACCTGTGCCGCCTGTCGTCGGCGGCCGGCATCGAGCTGGTTCGCGCCGCCAAGGCAGAAGGATTGCCGCTGAGCTGCGACGTCGGTGCGCATCACGTGCACCTGACGGATGCGGACATCAACTTCTTCGATTCGAATGCGCGCGTCGATCCGCCGTTCCGCAGCCAGCGCGACCGCGAAGCGATCCGCGCCGGCCTGCTGGATGGCACCATCGATGCCGTCGTCTCCGACCATACGCCGGTGGACGACGATGAAAAGCTGCTGCCTTTCGGCGAAGCTTCGCCGGGCGCCACCGGCCTGGAACTGCTGCTGTCGCTGGCGGTGAAGTGGGCGGACGATTACGCCTCGCAGCACCCGGGCGAATCGCCGCTGCAGCGTGCGCTGGCGCGCGTGACTTCCGAGCCGGCCCGCGTGGCCGGCCTGGCGGCGGGCCAGCTGGGCGTTGGCGCCGTGGCTGACGTGGTGGTCTTCGATCCGGCCGCGCGCTGGACCGTGGAAGCTTCCGCGCTGGCCAGCCAGGGCAAGCATTCTCCATTCCTTGGTTATGAACTGGCCGGCCAGGTGCAGGCAACCATCGTGGCGGGCCGTGTCGCATATGAACGCAACGCCCGCTAAGAAGCGCCTCGACCTGCGCCTGGTACTGCGCCTGACCCGTGTGGTGTTCCACATGTTCGAAGGCATGGCCACCTGCGCCTTCATCTTCCCGTGGATCTCGGCGGACAAGCGCAATCTGCATATCCGCCGCTGGTCGCGCCAGCTGCTCGCCATGTGCAATGTGGGCGTGCAGATGACGCAGGACAGCGAAGTGCCGATCAAGCAGGGCATGATCGTGGCCAATCACGTGTCGTGGCTGGACATCTTCGTCATCAACGCCCTGTATCCCTGCCGCTTCGTGGCCAAGTCGGAAATCCGCTCCTGGCCGCTGGCGGGCTGGCTGGTGGAGAAGGCGGGCACCGTGTTCATCGAGCGCGGCAACCGCCGCGAGCTGCGCCATGTGTTCAAGGGCCTGGTCACGGCCCTGCACAGCGGCCAGCGTGTGGCCTTCTTCCCGGAGGGGACGACTGCCGCGCAGGGCACGCTGCTGCCTTTCCACGCAAACCTGTTCGAGGCGGCGGTGGATGCGAAGGTGAAGGTGCAGCCTTTTGCCCTGTCTTACGTGGACGAGAAGGGACGCAACCATCCCGCGGTGGACTTCATCGGCGATATGACGTTCGTGGAAAGCGTGATCGCGATCCTGGAAGGAAAGCCGGTGCGCGCACGGCTGGCTTGCTTGCCGGTGATGGAAGGGGAGGGGGCGCATCGCCGCGAACTGGCGCAGGCCGCGCATGACGCCATCGGCGCCGCGCTCGGCATCCACGCGATTGCTGCACCGGCGGAAGCGGAAGCGGTGTCCGCGCCGGCCGATGGCGATCAGCCGACGCCGGAGCCAACCGGCGCATAACACGCCAACACGGCGCACACACGACGCGCACACGGCGGATCAATGATCCGCCCTACGCTCCTTTGGCTTTCCGGTATTCGGGGCACTCGACCTGCAACAACGACCGGTCATCGAGGCACACGGCGGATAGTTGACCGCCCCAGACGCAGCCGCTATCCAGCGCAATCCAATCGGGCGTAATCCGCAGCCCTAAAGCCGACCAGTGCCCGAACACCACGGGCGTGCCGGCCGTGCGCCGCCCCGGCACCTCGAACCACGGCATCAGCCCGGAAGAAGCATCGGCCTTCGCCGATTCCTTCATCTTGAAGTCCATCACCCCTTCGGCCGAACAGAAGCGCATGCGCGTCAGGGCATTGACGATGCAGCGCAGGCGCGCCGTGCCGGTCAGCGACTCGTCCCAGTGGTCCGGCTGGTTGCCATACATATCGCGCAGGAAGTCCACCCACTCGTCGTGGCGCAGCGCGAATTCCACCTCGCCCGCCAGCTCCATCGTGCGCTGGGCCGTCCATTGCGGCAGCACGCCGCCGTGCACCAGCAGGTGGCCTTTGGCCATGATCGCCATGGGGCGCATGCGCAGCCAGTGCAGCAGTGCGTCGCGATCGGCTGCAGCCAGGATATGCTCGATGGTGTCCGAACTCGATTCGGGACGAATGCCATTGGCGACGGCCAGCAAATGCAGGTCATGGTTGCCCAATACCGCATCGATGCGGCCCCCGCTGCCCTGGGCCAGCGCCTGCACATAGCGCAGCGTGGAAAGCGAATCGGGCCCGCGGTTGATCAGGTCACCGCAAAACAGCAGCGACGGCGGCTCGCGTCCTGCGGCCTGTTCGTGGTCCAGGATGCGCTCTACCAGCGCCACGGTTTCGCCGTGGCAGCCTTGCAGATCTCCGATGGCATAAGTATTCATTATCACTCCGACACGATTGACTTGAAATTGGCGGAACTCTGCCGCTTTCACATACAATCATGATCACAACTTAACAAGCAGGACAGGATACCAAATGATATTCGTTACTGGTGGTGCCGGTTTCATCGGCTCGAACTTCGTGCTGGATTGGCTGGCTCAGTCGGATGAGGCAGTACTCAATTTCGACAAGCTGACCTACGCCGGCAATCTGAAGAACCTCGCCTCCCTGCAGGGCGATGCTCGCCACATTTTCGTCCGTGGCGACATCTGCGACAAGGAACAAGTGTTGTCGCTGTTAAAGCAGCATAAACCACGGGCTATCCTGCACTTCGCTGCCGAAAGCCATGTGGACCGTTCGATCCATGGTCCGGCGGACTTCATCAACACCAATATCAACGGCACGTTCAGCCTGCTGGAAGCGGCCCGCAGCTACTGGAGCGAACTGCCGGAAGCCGAGAAAGCGGCATTCCGTTTCCTGCACGTGTCCACCGACGAAGTATACGGCACGCTGGGCCCGGAAGACGCGCCGTTCAGCGAGACCACGCCGTATGCGCCCAACAGCCCTTATTCAGCTTCGAAAGCCGCGTCCGACCACCTGGTGCGTTCCTATCACCACACTTATGGCTTCCCCACGCTGACCACCAACTGCTCCAATAACTACGGCCCGTATCACTTCCCGGAAAAGCTGATCCCGCTGATGATCGCCAATGCGCAGGCCGGGAAACCGCTGCCGATCTATGGCGACGGCCAGCAGATCCGCGACTGGCTGTATGTGAGCGATCATTGCACCGCGATCCGTCGCGTGCTGCAGGATGGCCGCCTCGGCGAAACGTATAACGTGGGCGGCTGGAACGAAAAAGCCAACCTGGACGTCGTGCACACGCTGTGCGATATCCTGGACAGCCTGAAACCGAAGGCGGACGGCAGCAGCTACCGCACCCAGATCACCTATGTGAAGGACCGTCCCGGCCACGACCGCCGCTACGCCATCGATGCGCGCAAGCTGGAACGGGAACTGGGCTGGAAGCCGGCCGAGACCTTCGAAACCGGCATCCGCAAGACCGTGCAGTGGTACCTGGATAATCCGGAATGGGTGGCGGATGTGCAGTCCGGCGCCTACGCTAAATGGGTGGAAACCAATTACAGCAAACGGGAGCAGTAATGAACGCAGTCTCGAACCGTAAAGGCATCATCCTCGCGGGCGGCTCCGGCACGCGCCTGTATCCGATCACCAAGGCCGTCTCCAAGCAGCTGCTGCCGATCCACGACAAGCCGATGATCTACCATCCGCTGACCGTGCTGATGCTGGCGGGGATGCGCGACATCCTGATCATCTCCACCCCGCAGGACACGCCGCGCTTCCAGGAGCTGCTGGGCGACGGCAGCCAGTGGGGCCTGAACCTGAGCTACGCTGTACAACCGTCGCCGGACGGCCTGGCGCAAGCCTTCATCATTGGCCGCGAGTTCGTCGGCAATAACCCATCGTCGCTGATCCTGGGCGATAACATCTTCTACGGTAACGACCTGGACGCACTGCTGCGCAGCGCCGCCCTGCGCAACGAAGGCGCCACCGTATTCGCCTATCACGTGCAGGATCCGGAGCGCTACGGCGTGGTGGAGTTCGACGCGAACCGCCAGGCCATCACCATCGAGGAAAAGCCGAAGGCGCCAAAGTCGAACTATGCCGTCACAGGCCTCTACTTCTATGACAACCAGGTGTGCGATATCGCCGCCAGCATCAAGCCTTCCGCGCGCGGCGAACTGGAAATCACCGACGTGAACAAGGCTTACCTGGAAGCGAAGCAGCTGAAGGTGGAGCTGATGGGCCGCGGCATGGCCTGGCTGGACACCGGAACCCACGATTCCCTGCTCGATGCGTCGCAATTCATCGCCACCATCGAACGCCGGCAGGGCCTGAAAGTGGCCTGCCCGGAAGAGATAGCATACCGCAAGGGCTATATCGACCACGAGCAGCTGGCACGCCTGGCCGAGCCCCTGAAAAAGAACGGCTACGGCCAGTACCTGCTGCAGATCCTGCAAGACAAGGTCATCAACCGATGAAAGTCATCTCTACCAATATCGACGGCCTGCTGGTCGTCGAGCCGAACGTGTTCGGCGACGACCGCGGCTTCTTCTTCGAGAGCTTCAACGCGCGCCGCTTCGCCGAGCTGACCGGCGTGGAAGCGGAGTTCGTGCAGGATAACCATTCGCGCTCGGCAAAGAACGTGCTGCGCGGCCTGCACTACCAGATCGAGCAGGCGCAGGGCAAACTGGTGCGCGTGACTGCCGGTGCCGTGTTCGACGTGGCGGTGGACTTGCGCAAGTCCTCGCCGACCTTCGGCAAGTGGTTCGGCATCGAGCTCTCCGCCGAGAACAAGCGCCAGCTGTGGATTCCGCCCGGCTTCGCGCATGGCTTCCTCGTCACCAGCGACGCGGCCGAATTCCTGTACAAGACCACCGATTACTACGCGCCCCAGCATGAGCGCGCCATCCTGTGGAACGACCCGGCCATCGGCATCGAATGGCCGCTGCAGGGCGAACCGCTGCTGTCCGGCAAGGACCAGAAGGGCGCATTGCTGGCCGAAACGGACGTGTTCCCATGAAGATCCTCCTGACAGGCAGTACCGGCCAGGTCGGCTATGAACTGGAGCGCAGCCTGCAAGGGCTGGGCGAGGTGGTGGCGGTGGACCGCAGCCGCATGGACCTGGCGAACCTGGACCAGGTGCGCAGCGTGATCCGCGAAGTGAAGCCGCAGCTGATCGTCAATCCGGCCGCCTTCACGGCGGTGGACAAGGCGGAAAGCGAATCGGAACTGGCCTTCCGCATCAATGCCGAAGCGCCGGGCGTGATGGCGGAAGAGGCGAAAAAGCTGGGAGCTGCCCTGGTCCACTATTCGACCGATTACGTCTTCCCCGGCAACGATCCGGGTGCACGCGTGGAGACCGATGCCACGGCGCCGGTGAATGTCTACGGCGCCAGCAAGCTGGCGGGCGAGCAGGCGATTGCCGCCGCCGGTGTGCCGCACCTGATTTTCCGGACCAGCTGGGTCTACGGCATGCGCGGCAAGAACTTCCTGCTGACCATGCTGCGCCTCGCCAAGGAGCGCGAAGAACTGCGCGTCGTGAACGACCAGCACGGCGCACCGACCTGGAGCCGCACCATCGCGGACACCACGGCGCTCGTGCTGGCGCAGGCCGGCGGCGCGGAGTGGTGGGCCGAAAACAGCGGCATCTATCATTTGAGCAGCCAGGGCCAGACCACCTGGTTCGGCTTCACCCAGGCCATCCTTGAACAAGCCGGCAGCAATTGCCGCGTCCTTCCCATCACCAGCGCCGAATATCCGGTGCCGGCCCGCCGGCCGGAATTCTCGGTGCTGTCTTCCCAGCGATTGATGGACAAGTTCTGCCGCCTGCCGGGCTGGCAGGAAGCGCTGCGCCTCTGCATGTCCGCGTAAATCTAGCGCGGGGGGTTTGTATCTATTGGTAAGCAAGCCCCCGCGCTGTCCAGCCCGTTTGTTACAATCATTCACCGCAACAACACCTCCGCATCAATTTTCCTGTTTCCCTTCATTAATCCGGTACAATCGCCGGTTAGCGTGCTGACAACGTTTATTGCTGCATTGCGAAAAGATTAAAAAGCGCTACCGACACCACAGATGTTTTCATTTCTCGTAAGCTTCATCGCTTCCGCCCTGTTGACCTTGCTGGTCATCAAGGAGGCGAGGCTGCACGGCCCGGCGCTCGATTCCGATTTCAATGGCGTGCAGAAAGTGCACGCTCACCTCGTCGCCCGCATTGGCGGGCTGTCGATCTTCCTCTCCGTGGCGCTGTCGGCCTGCATTTCCGTCTGGCGGGTGCCGGCCATGACGAGCTGGATGCTGTCCCTGATGGCCTGTTCGCTGTGCGCGTTCGCCGGCGGCATCGTCGAGGATTACACGGGGCGGGTGAGCGCGCTGCGGCGCCTGCTGCTGACCATGTTTGCGGCCCTGCTGGGCTATTTCCTGCTGGACGCCCGCATCGACCGGATCGACTGGCTGTTCACGCCATTCCCCTTGCCCTGGCTGTGGTTCACTCTGCCGCTGACCGTGCTGGCCGTGGCCGGCATCGCCAACGCCATCAATATCATCGACGGCTTCAATGGCCTGGCCAGCGTGGTCACCATCTGCATGTTGCTGTCCCTCGGTTATGTGGCCCTGCAGGTCAATGATGTATTCGTGCTGGTGGCGGCGTTGATGGTGGCCGGCGCAACGGCCGGATTCCTGATCTGGAATTATCCGGTGGGCCTGATTTTCCTCGGCGACGGCGGCGCGTATTTTATTGGGTTCATGCTGGGTGAATTGGCGCTGCTTCTCGTCATGCGGAATCCGCAGGTTTCTACTTGGTATGCAGCGTTGCTTTTAATATATCCTGCATT
>DASWYX010000297.1:0-6249 GCA_036404755.1 Pseudoduganella sp. | reverse complement strand
CTTGTTCACGTGGCCCGAGATCGAAAAGATCATCGTGCCCGCAGAGTTCGGCACGCCGAGGTCGACGAACCATTTCGCGCCCTTGCGCAGGATCGTCGGCACGGACGCATAGCTTTGCGTGTTGTTGATCGTCGTCGGCTTGCCGTACAGGCCGAACGAGGCCGGGAACGGCGGCTTGAAGCGCGGCTGGCCCTTCTTGCCTTCCAGCGATTCGAGCAGCGCGGTTTCTTCGCCGCAGATGTAGGCGCCATAGCCGTGGTGGGCGTGCAGCTGGAAGCTGAACTCCGAACCCATGATCCTGTCGCCCAGGAAGCCGGCGGCGCGCGCCTCTTCCAGCGCTTCTTCAAAGCGCAGGTATTCCTGGAAGATCTCGCCGTGGATGTAGTTGTAGCCCACGGTAATGCCCATGGCGTAAGCGCCGATGGCCATGCCTTCGATCAGCGAATGCGGATTGAAGCGGATGATGTCGCGGTCCTTGAACGTGCCTGGTTCGCCTTCGTCGGTATTGCAGACGAGGTACTTCTGGCCCGGGAACTGGCGCGGCATGAAGGACCATTTCAGGCCGGTCGGGAAGCCCGCACCGCCGCGGCCGCGCAGGCCGGAGGTCTTCAGCTCGGCGATGATCTGCTCGGGCGGGATCTTCTCTTCCAGGATGCGGCGCAGCGCCGAATAGCCGCCACGCTTCACGTAGTCGGCCAGGTGCCAGTTGTCGCCGTTCAGGTCTTTCAGGATCAGGGGATTGATGTGACGGTCGTGCAGCGAGGTCATTTCTTCAGTTCCTCCACCAGGGCGTCGATCTTGTCGTTGCTCATGAAGGAGCACATACGGTGGTTATTGACCAGCATGACGGGTGCGTCGCCGCAGGCGCCCATGCACTCGCCTTCCATCAGCGTGAACTGGCCGTCTTCGGTGGTGCCGCGGAAGTCGATGCCCCACTTCTGCTTCAGGTGCTCGGCCGCTTTCACGCCGCCGGACAGGGCGCACGGCAGGTTGGTGCACACGGTGATCTTGTGCTTGCCGACCGGCTTCAGGTTGTACATATTGTAGAAGGTGGCCACTTCCTGCACGGCGATGGCCGGCATGCGGATGTAGTCGGCCAGTTCCTTCATCACTTCGGGAGAAACCCAGCCCAGTTCCACCTGGGCATGGGCCAGCGCGGCCATCACGGCCGACTGACGCTGGTCGGCCGGATACTTGGCCAACTCGCGGTCGATTTTTTTATAGCATTCTTGGGATAACAGCATTCTCTTTCCCTTATCGGTCGATTTCGCCGAAAACGATGTCCTGGGTACCGATGATGGTCACGGCGTCGGCGATCATGTGGCCGCGCGACATTTCGTCCAGACCCTGCAGGTGGGCAAAGCCCGGTGCGCGGATCTTCATGCGGTAAGGCTTGTTGGCGCCATCGGAGATCAGGTAGATGCCGAATTCGCCCTTCGGGTGTTCCACTGCGCTGTACGCTTCGCCCGGCGGCACGTGGAAGCCTTCGGTGAACAGCTTGAAGTGGTGGATCAGCGATTCCATATTGGTCTTCATGTCCACGCGCGACGGCGGCGCCACCTTGCGGTTGCCGGTCATGACCGGACCCGGGTTGTCGCGCAGCCAGGCCACGCACTGCTTGATGATCTTGTTCGACTGGCGCATCTCTTCCACGCGCACCAGGTAACGGTCGTAGCAGTCGCCGTTGGTGCCGATCGGCACGTCGAAGTCCATCTTGTCATAGACCTCGTAAGGCTGGTTCTTGCGCAGGTCCCAGGCGATGCCCGAGCCGCGCAGCATGGCGCCGGTGAAGCCCATGGCCTTGGCCGCTTCCGGCGAGACCACGCCCACGCCCACGGTACGCTGCTTCCAGATACGGTTATCGGTCAGCAGGGTTTCGTATTCGTCGACATAGGTCGGGAAACGCTTGGTGAAGTCGTCGATGAAGTCCAGCATCGAGCCCTGGCGGTTCTCGTTGCGTTCAGCCAGCTGCTTGGCGTTGCGGATCAGCGATGCCTTGTACTGCGGCATGGCGTCCGGCAGGTCGCGGTACACGCCGCCCGGGCGGTAGTAGGCCGCGTGCATGCGCGCGCCCGACACCGCTTCGTAGCAGTCCATCAAGTCTTCGCGGTCGCGGAAGGCGTACAGGAACGGGCCCATGGCGCCCACGTCCAGCGCGTGCGCGCCCAGCCACAGCAGGTGGTTCAGCAGACGGGTGATTTCATCGAACATCACGCGGATGTACTGTGCGCGGATCGGCACTTCCAGGCCGAGCAGCTTCTCGATCGCCATCACGTAGGCGTGCTCGTTGGACATCATGGACACATAGTCCAGGCGGTCCATGTACGGCACGGATTGCAGGTAGGTCTTCTGCTCGGCCAGCTTTTCGGTCGCGCGGTGCAGCAGGCCGATATGCGGGTCGGCGCGCTGGATCACCTCACCGTCCAGCTCCAGCACCAGGCGCAGCACGCCGTGCGCTGCCGGGTGCTGCGGACCAAAGTTCAGGGTGTAATTCTTAATCTCAGCCATTATTTCATCCCGTAGTTTTCTTCGCGGATCACGCGCGGCACGTTTTCGCGCGGTTCGATCGTCACAGGCTGGTAGACCACGCGCTTCTGCTCCTGGTCATAGCGCATTTCCACGTAGCCGGACACCGGGAAGTCCTTGCGGAACGGGTGGCCGATGAAGCCGTAGTCGGTCAGGATGCGGCGCAGGTCGTTGTGGCCTTCGAAGATGATGCCGTACATGTCGAACGCTTCGCGCTCGAACCAGTTGGCGGCACGCCAGATCGGGGTCACGGAAGCGACGATCGGCAGTTCATCGTCCGGCGCGAACACGCGCACGCGCAGGCGCCAGTTCTTTTCCACCGACAGCAGGTGGGTCACGGCCGCGAAACGCAGGCCATCCCAGGTGCCTTCGCCGTAGCTCTGGTAGTCGACGCCGCACAGGTCGATCAGTTCTTCAAAACGCAAAGCTGCGTCGTCGCGCAGCTCTTGCATTACCTGGTAGTAGTCACCAGATTTGACGGTAATCGTTACTTCGCCCAGCGCGACAACGATTTTGGCCCGCTCGCCCAGCGAGGTTTCGAGGGCGGCGACCAGGTTTTCCAGATGTGTAGTCATATGTTGTACAGCCCTTAGCGCGCGATCGTATTGGTCTTCTTGATCTTGTTATGCAGCTGCAGGATGCCGTACAGCAGCGCTTCCGCGGTGGGCGGGCAGCCCGGCACGTACACGTCCACCGGCACGATACGGTCGCAGCCGCGCACCACGGAGTAAGAGTAGTGGTAGTAGCCGCCGCCGTTGGCGCAGGAGCCCATCGAGATCACCCAGCGCGGATCGGGCATCTGGTCATAGACCTTGCGCAGCGCGGGAGCCATCTTGTTGCACAGGGTGCCTGCCACGATCATCACGTCGGACTGACGTGGCGACGGGCGGAACATGAAACCGAAACGCTCCAGGTCGTAACGGGCCGCACCAGCATGCATCATCTCCACCGCGCAGCAAGCCAGACCGAACGTCATCGGGTACATAGAACCCGTACGCGCCCAGTTAATCAGCTTGTCGGCAGTCGTGGTGATGAAGCCTTCGTTCAATACGCCTTCAATAGCCATGGCTTATTCCCAATCAAGGGCACCTTTCTTCCAGATATACCAAAAACCGACCACGAATTCGGCGATGAACACCATCATCGTCACGTAACCCTGCCAGCCCAGTTCGCGCATGGATACGCCCCAGGGGAAGAAGAATGCCGTTTCAAGGTCGAACAGAATGAACAGAATTGCGACGAGGTAGTAACGCACGTCGAATTTCATGCGCGCGTCTTCGAAGGCTTCGAAGCCGCACTCGTAGGGGGACAGTTTCGCCGCATCGGGCTTGTTCGGGCCCAGGATATGGCCCAGTACTTGGGGAACTACGCCGACACCGAGGCCGACTAACAGGAACAGGAGGACGGGGAAGTAATTTTCGAGGTTCACGATATGGTCTGCAGCTTTTTGTTGAACGATCGGTTGGAGAGAGAGCACTGCGGTGATTTGCGGTGCATTTAACGCTCGACCCCAATCAGATGCTGAGACCAGGATCAAACGACACATCCTCGTAAAAAAACCAGCTTAGCCATCATGGATTGGAGCCCATGTGCCCTTGCTGGCTTTTCAGAATTTTTGGTGCCGACGACGAGACTCGAACTCGTACAGCTTGCGCCACTACCCCCTCAAGATAGCGTGTCTACCAATTTCACCACGTCGGCATAAGGCCGCTATTCTACTCTTCTTTCACGCCGTTGTTAATGCGTATTGCGCAATATCAAGAAGAAAAGCGGCAAAAATTTCAAAATTGCCAGTTTTACTTCGCCGGCGCGGGGGCCGAAGCCGCCGGAGCCGACGCTGCAGGCGCAGCAGCTGGTGCAGCCTCGTTCGGCGCAGGCGCTGCCGCAGCCGGCGCAGCAGCCGGAGCGGCCGGAGCCGCCGACGGAATGGCTGCCGAACCCTTGACCGGCGCCGGCGCGGTCACGTTTTCCATGATGCCGCCGCCGGTGCTCACGCCGCGCTGGTTCGCCAGCATCGACAGGCCCAGGGTGGCAGCGAAGAAGATCGCCGCGGCCAGCGCGGTGGACTTGGACAGGAAGTTCGACGAGCCGGTGGCGCCGAACAGGCTGCCCGAAGCGCCGGAACCGAAGGCCGCGCCCATGTCGGCGCCCTTGCCGTGCTGAAGCAGCACGAGGCCGATGATGGCAATCGCGGACAACACCTGCACCACGATGATCAGATTGAACAAAGAGTTCATGCTATTCCATTCTCAATTAAAGAAGTTACAAGCCAATTACCTGGTTGCGCCCGAATCGGAAGCACCCGGGCCGCTCACGGCGGATCAATGATCCGCCCTACAGCCTGCGGCCCAAAACCATCACATGGCGCGGACAAGCCATCCGTCACGCGACCTTAAATACCCACTTCCCTTTACGCGGCCTCGATAATGCCCAGGACCTCCTGGGCCTTGAGGGCCGCGCCGCCGATCAGCCCGCCGTCAATATCGGGCTGAGCCAGCAAATCCTTCGCATTTTCCGGCTTCATGCTACCGCCATACAGGATCTGCATGCCGGCGGCAGCAGCCGCATTGCGTTCAGCCACCTGCTTGCGCAGCAGTGCGTGCACTTCCTGCGCCATGGCCGGGGTAGCCGTTTTGCCGGTCCCGATCGCCCACACGGGCTCATAGGCCAGCACAATCTTTTCCAGTGCGGGCGTGTCCAGCACGTCCAGTACGGCTTGCAGCTGCAGGCAGACGGTCACGGTCGTCTTCCCCGCTTCGCGCTGCTCCAGCGTTTCGCCGACGCAGACCACCGGCACCAGACCGGCATTGACTGCGGCGAGCGCCTTCTGCGCCACCAGCTCATTGCTCTCGCCGTGGTAGGCGCGGCGCTCTGAGTGGCCGACAATGACGAATTTGCTGCCAAAGTCGAGCAACATCGACGCTGCCACCTCGCCGGTATAGGCGCCGGCAGCGTAGGCGGAAACATCCTGCCCGCCCCAGGCGACCGCTGTTCCAGCCAGTTCAGCCTCACATTGTGCCAGATAGGGAGCCGGAACGCAGACGGCTGCATCAGCCTTGCCAGATTTGAAACCGGCTACGATGCCGGACAGCAGCACGGAATTGCCGGCGCGGGAGCCGTTCATCTTCCAGTTGCCAATAACAAGTTTGCGTCGCATGGCTGCCTAAAATTTAATAACCCGCAATTGTAGCCCGCCTGGGGAAGGCTGGTCAAACCACCTGCAACATGATCTTGCCCACGTGCTGGCTCGACTCCATCAGCGCATGCGCGGCCGCGGCCTGCTCGAGCGGGAAGCTTTCATAGATGACCGGCTTGATATCCCCCGCCTCCAGCAGCGGCCACACCTTTTCCTTCAACTGTCGCGCGATAGCCGCCTTGAAGGCCACCGAGCGCGGGCGCAGGGTGGAACCGGTCACGGTCAGGCGGCGGCGCAGCACCTGGCCCAGGTCGATCTGCGACTTGCCGCCGCCCAGCAGCGCGATGATGGCGATGCGCCCGTCGTCGGCCAGGCAGCTGATCTCGCGCGGCAGGTAGTCGCCGCCCACCATGTCCAGGATTACATCGACGCCGATATCGCCCGTCAGCAGCTTGACCACGGCCGCAAAGTCTTCGCTGCGGTAATTGATGCCGCGCTCAGCGCCCAGGGTTTCGCAGGCGCGCGCCTTCTCGTCGCTGCCGGCGGTGGCAAACACGCGGTGGCCGAGGGCGCTGGCCAGCTGGATC
>DASWYX010000296.1:0-4113 GCA_036404755.1 Pseudoduganella sp. | reverse complement strand
GGATGAGCTTTCGGCGAGGGCGTGGCAGGCGGCGCGGGCTGGAACGGATTGGGCCTTGTACCAGGCCTTGCAACTGGGCTCATGCCCCGCCGCCAGCACCTCGCTCGATTTGCGCGCCAATAATGGGTTTATCGTGACCGTGTCATGCACGGCGACCACGCGCTATGAAGGCGAGACCGCTGCTGGTGCTCCCGACGCCAAGACTATCTACGAAATCGACGCGATCGCCTGCAACTCCAACACCTCCGTTAGCTGCCCCGGTGCCGCACAACAAATAGCCAACCCCGCCTACGTCGAGCGCCGCCGCACCGTCAGCGCCTGCATCCGCCCCACCACTCCCGTCAGCGACTGTTACTGACGGTTTGCCGCCAACAGGCGAAAAAAAAACCAGGCCGCAGCCTGGTTCCTTTATGCATTGCGTCAATCAGCAGCTGTCGGGATTCGTCGGCACAGTGATGACCGGCGGGGAGTTGGCGCCGGTCGCCTGAGTGTAAAGAACTCGGCAATTGGGCGCCTTGGTTGTCCCGGCAACGCTATTTGGCACTGCCGCAACCTGAGTTGTGCTTGTCCCAGGCAGCGTAGTCGTAGCCGTAGTGTTGGCAGCAACTTGGGTGTAATCCGTTGTGCTGATACCGGCAGCGTCGAGCAAATGGGCGTCGGCTACAGGGTAGCCAAACGAATCGATAGTCACAGTAAAGCCTTCGACCACGATCGAAGTGGGTGGAGTATTTGTCGTATTGGCGAGCCAGCGGCCGTGCACCATTGCGACCGTCGCATTCAGCGCACCGCGAGCCGCGTTCAGGCTGGCGAGGCGAGCGTCACCCCCGAGGTTGACGAAGCGCGGCAGCGCAGTCGCGGCGAGGATGCCGAGGATGACGATGACGACGATCAGTTCGATCAGGGTGAAGCCAGCTTGTGCCTGGCGACGCAGTTGTAACCTTTGTGGGGCCATTCGACGTTCTCCAAAAAACATAGAAAATTGCGGCCGATCAGTCAATCTGTTCCAGTGACAAGCCGCCTGTCTCTGGTGTCGGGTGAGAATCCGAGAGAATCCCCTCTGTGCGGCGAAATTCTAACTTGAAATTGTGACGTTTCTGCGCCTCAGGGAAAAAATAGTTTCGCCTGCTCAATAAATAAGTCAATATTTTCGAGTTACTATCGAAATACCAGTGTCCTGATAGTAAGTCACCCGGATTGGCGCCATCATACTCGCCCGCATAATTTGGTGGCGGACGTTCCAACCAGGACATGGGATTCTCCAGGGCCAAAAGCTCCAATTTGCGGTCTTCCCCTCTTAAATACCGTGCGCCGATCCTCACCGCAAGCGCGGTACGCAACTGCGCCACCACTTGCTGCATCGCGGCTTGCTCCGCCGCGGCTTGGTAAAACTGCACGCGCTGCAGAAAAACTGTCATCAAAACGCCGAGCACAGCGACGACGACCGCAAATTCCAGCCGGCCGGCGCCGCGTTGCAGATGAGCGACACTACTCCCTTTGAAGCAGCCAAATCTCATCGATGCAGCGCAGCCTTGCCCAGGTCCCAGATCGGCAGGAAGATGCCAAGCGCGAGCACGAGCACCATCACACCGAGGAAGGCGATGAGAATAGGTTCGATCTGGGCGGACAGCGTCTTCAGCTCGTAATCAACCTCGCGTTCATACATTTGCGCGATCTCGTCCATCAGGTCATCCAGCGAACCCGATTCCTCGCCGACGGCAATCATCTGCAGCACCACGGGCGTGAACACATTGGCAGCAGCCGCGGTGCGCAGGATCGACTCGCCGCGCTCCACGCCATCGCGCATCTGCTCCACGCGCGCCGTCAGGTAAGCGTTATCGACGGTCTGCCCCACCACGGTCAGCGCCTGCACGATCGGCACACCGCTGCGTGCGGACAGCGAAAAGCTGCGGGCGAAGCGCGCCAGCGTCGCCTTCAGGATGATCTTGCCGGCGACAGGAATGCGCAGCTTGAACTTGTCCCACTCATAACGGCCGCTGGTCGTGCGGATCCAGCTGCGGAAGCCGAATGCGCCCGCAGCCACAAGGCCGGCCAGCAACGGCCAGTAGTGCACGGAGAAATCGGACGTGGCGATCAGGATGCGCGTCATCAGCGGCAACTGGGCGTTGAAGCTGGCGAAGACCTTGGCGAAAGCCGGGATGACGAAGATGTTCACGATGACCATCGCCGCCACCATCGCGAACACGACGAAGCCCGGATAGCGCAACGCCGTCTTCACGCGCTCGCGCATGTCGCGGTCGAATTCCATGTGATCGAACAGGCGCAGGAAAACTTCATCCAGCCGCCCCGTCATCTCCCCCACCCTGATCATGGACAGGTAGAAAGGCGTGAACACGGTCGGATGGCGGCGCATCGCGGACGACAGTTCACGGCCCGAGTCCAGCGATTCGCGCAAATCCTTGATCACCTTGCCGAAGGACTTGCTGATCGCGGATTCCTGCAAGCCCGCCAGTCCACGCATGATCGGCACGCCGGACTTCAGCAGCGTGAACATCTGGCGGCTGAACAACTGCACGTCCATATGCGTGACCTTTTTCTCGGTCAGTCGCTCCCACAGCGAATCTTCACGGTCGGTGGACGCTTTCGTCGTCACCGTAATTTCGATCGGCGTGACGCCGGTGCTGAAAAGCTGGTCAGCCACGGCGCCGCTGTCGGCGCCTTCCAGCACGCCCTGCATCAATTCGCCGCGTGCATTGCGGCCCTTGTAGGCAAAGAATGGCAAATCAATCCTCCAGCTGGTTACTGATGCGCATGGCCTCGGCAACCGTGGTGCGGCCCTGGATCACGAGCTGCACGGCGTGGCGGCGCAAGGTCTGGCCGGCCATCTGCTGCGCCGCGGCTTTCAGGAAGGCCGCCGGATCGGGGTTGTTGGCCGCGTCGACCACACCCTGCGTCATCTCCAGCAACTCATAAACGCCGGTACGGCCACGGTAGCCCATGCCATTGCAGTGAGAGCAGCCCTTGCCATGGAAGTAGCGCGCCATGTCCACCTTGTCGTTCAATTCGAGGCGCAGCCATTCGTGTTCGGAGGGCGACGGCGTGTATGGCGTGGTGCAGCTTTCGCAGATCACGCGCACCAGGCGTTGCGCCAGTACGGCCTGCAGCGAGCTGCCCACCATGTAGCGCGGCACGCCCATGTCCATCAGTCGCAGCGGCGTGCTGGCGGCATCGTTGGTGTGCAGCGTGGACAGCACGAGGTGGCCCGTCATTGCGGCGCGCAGGCCGATTTGCGCGGTTTCCTGGTCGCGCATCTCGCCGACCAGCACGATGTCCGGGTCCTGGCGCAGTGCGGAGCGCAGCACGCGGGCGAAGTCCAGTTCAATTTTTTCGTTGACCTGCACCTGGTTCACGCCAGGCAGCCGATATTCGACCGGGTCTTCCACCGTGATCAGCTTCTTCTCGGACGAATTCAATTCGGCCAGCGCACAGTAAAGCGTGGTGGTCTTGCCAGAACCCGTGGGACCGGTCACCAGTACCAGTCCATTCGGCCGCTGCACGACGGCGCGGAATTTTTCCAGCAGCGGCTTGGGCATGCCGATCGCGTCCAACCGCAGCGTGGCGCTGCTCTGGTTCAGCAAACGCATCACGATCGACTCGCCGTATTGCGTTGGCATGGTGGAGATACGCACGTCGATCTTGGCATTCTTCACGCGTACGCCAAAGCGGCCATCCTGCGGCAGGCGCTTTTCCGAGATATCAAGGTCGGACATCAGCTTCAACCGCAAGGCCAGCGCCGGCGCGATCTTGATATCGGCCTCGGTCTGGCGGTGCAGCACGCCGTCGATGCGGAAGCGGATCTGCAGGCGGTTTTCCTGCGGCTCGATGTGGATGTCGGACGCCTTCACCTGGGCCGCATCGTCGAATACCGACTGCAGCAGCTTGACCACGGGCGCTTCTTCCAGGCCGGGGCTGCCCGCTGCCAGCACGCCGAAGTCCACCGCCGTATCGCCCAGTTCCTGTTCCAGCTCGCGCGCCAGGTCGGTGATGGCCTCGGTGCGGCGGTAGGTGCGGTCGATCACCGCCAGCACTTCGGTTTCATTGACCACCGCCAGCTCAAGATTCTGCTTCAGCAGCTTGGCGATTTCATCGTACGCG
>DASWYX010000295.1:0-7392 GCA_036404755.1 Pseudoduganella sp. | reverse complement strand
GCGCTCGCGGTCTTCGGCGGCGTCGATCATGTCCGGCGAGGTGCCGATGATGGGCACGCCGTTCGCCTCCAGTTCCAGCGCCAGTTTCAGCGGCGTCTGGCCGCCGTATTGCACGATCACGCCCAGCGGCTTTTCCAGTTGGACGATTTCCAGCACGTCTTCCAGCGTCAGCGATTCGAAATACAGGCGGTCGGAGGTATCGTAGTCCGTCGAAACGGTTTCGGGGTTGCAGTTGACCATGATGGTCTCGTAGCCATCCTCGCGCATGGCCAATGCCGCATGCACGCAGCAGTAATCGAACTCGATGCCCTGGCCGATGCGGTTCGGGCCACCGCCCAGCACCATGATTTTCTTGCGGCCGGTCGGCGCCGCTTCGCATTCCTCGTCATAGGTCGAGTACATATAGGCGGTGCGGGTCGCGAATTCGCCGGCGCAGGTATCCACCCGCTTGTACACGGGACGCAGCCCCAGCGCGTGGCGGTGCAGGCGCACTTCGCCCTCGCTCACGCCCAGCAGGGCGGCCAGGCGGCGGTCGCCGAAACCCTGTTCCTTCAGGCGGCGCATGATGTCCGTATCCAGCGCAAGCAGCGACTGGGCGGCAACCCACTCTTCCACCTCGACCAGGTCCTGGATCTGCGCCAGGAACCACGGATCGATGCCGGACAGCGCATTGACCTCGACGATGGACATGCCCTGCGCGAACGCATCGCCCACGTACCAGATGCGTTGCGGGCCGGGCAGGCGCAGCTCCTGTTCAATCACGGCACGGCCGGTCGCGGCGCGGCGCAAGCCATCCACGCCGATATCGAGGCCGCGCAACGCCTTCTGGAACGACTCCTGGAAGCTGCGGCCCATGGCCATTACTTCACCCACGGACTTCATCTGCGTCGTAAGGCGGTCATCGGCGCCGGGGAACTTCTCGAACGCGAAGCGCGGGATCTTGGTGACCACATAGTCGATCGACGGCTCGAAGGATGCCGGCGTGGCGCCGCCGGTAATATCGTTGTGCAGCTCGTCGAGCGTGAAACCGACGGCCAGCTTGGCAGCGACGCGGGCGATCGGGAAGCCGGTAGCCTTGGAAGCCAGCGCCGAGGAACGCGACACCCGCGGGTTCATTTCGATGACGATCATGCGGCCGTCTGCAGGGCTCACCGCGAACTGCACATTGGAGCCGCCCGTGTCCACGCCTATTTCGCGCAGCACCGCCAGAGATGCGTTGCGCATGACCTGGTATTCCTTGTCCGTCAGCGTTTGCGCTGGTGCCACGGTGATCGAATCGCCCGTGTGCACGCCCATCGGGTCCAGGTTTTCGATGGAGCAAACGATGATGCAGTTATCCTTGCGGTCGCGCACCACCTCCATCTCGTATTCTTTCCAGCCCAACAGCGACTCTTCGATCAGCAGCTCGGACGTCGGCGACAATTCCAGTCCGCGCAGGCAGATCGCATTGAATTCCTCGGCATTGCGCGCCACGCCGCCGCCACTGCCGCCCATCGTGAACGAGGGCCGGATGATGACGGGGAAGCCGAGCCTGGCCTGCGCGTCCCACGCTTCCGCCATGCTGTGTGCGACGCCGGAGCGGGCCGAGGCCAGGCCGATGCGCGTCATCGCTTCCTTGAACTTGGCGCGGTCTTCGGCGCGGTCGATCGCTTCCGGCGTAGCGCCGATCAGTTCCACGCCGAAGCGTTCAAGCACGCCGTGGCGGTGCAGGTCCAGCGCGCAATTGAGCGCCGTCTGGCCGCCCATCGTGGGCAGCACGGCCTGCGGGCGCTCTTTCTCGATAATGCGCGCCACCGTTTCCCAGGTAATCGGCTCGATATAGGTGACGTCTGCCATGCCGGGATCGGTCATGATCGTGGCCGGATTGCTGTTGACGAGGATGACCTTGAATCCCTCTTCGCGCAGGGCCTTGCAGGCCTGTGCGCCGGAATAGTCGAACTCACATGCCTGGCCGATCACGATTGGCCCGGCCCCGATGATCAGGATGCGGTGTATGTCGCTGCGCTTAGGCATGGCGGGTTCCTTCCATCAGACTTACGAAGTGGTCAAACAGTGGGGCAAGGTCGTGCGGACCGGGAGAGGCTTCCGGATGGCCCTGGAAGCAGAAAGCGGGACGATCGGTGCGGCAGAAGCCCTGCAGCGAACCGTCGAACAGCGAAATATGGGTGACGCGGCAGTTGCCCGGCAACGTGTCCGCATCGACGGCAAAGCCGTGGTTCTGGGACGTGATCATCACGCGGCCCGTTTTCACTTCCAGCACCGGGTGGTTGGCGCCATGGTGGCCGAACTTCATTTTCACCGTGCGGGCGCCGGACGCCAGGCCCATGATCTGGTGGCCGAGGCAGATTCCAAAAATCGGCACGCCGCGGTCGATCAACTCGCGTGCCGCTTCGATCGCGTAATCGCAGGGCTCGGGATCACCCGGGCCGTTGGAAAGGAAGATACCGTCCGGCTTCAGTTCCAGCGCTGCGCTGGCGCCGGCCTGCGCCGGCAGCACGGTCACGCGGCAGCCGCGCTGCGCCAGCATGCGCAGGATATTGGCTTTCACGCCAAAGTCGTAGGCCACCACGTGATAGCGCGGCTCGTGCTGGCAGCCATGGCCTTTGCCCAGGCGCCATTCGGTTTCATCCCACTCGTAGGCTTGTTCGGTTGTGACGGTGCGCGCCAGGTCCATGCCGGCCAGGCCGGGGAAGCTGCGCGCCAGCACGAGTGCTTCCAGCGGCGTGCCATCGGTGATGATGGCGCCGGACAAGGCGCCTTTCTCGCGCAGGATGCGAGTCAGCTTGCGGGTATCGATGCCGGCGATCGCCACGATGCGCTGCTGGCACAGCCACTCGTGCAGGCTGCATTCGGAACGAAAACTGGAAGCCAGCAGCGGCAGGTCGCGGATGATCAGGCCCGCCGCATGGATCTGCGAGGACTCGCGGTCCTCCAGGTTCACGCCCGTGTTGCCGATGTGGGGATACGTCAGCGTGACGATCTGGCGGCTGTAGCTGGGATCACTGAGGATCTCCTGGTAGCCGCTCATGGCCGTGTTGAATACGACTTCGCCCACGGTGCGGCCGCTCGCGCCGATCGCTATGCCATGGAACAGCGTGCCATCCGCCAGGGCCAATACCGCGCGCTCAACCCTGCCCAAGGCATGCTGAAGTGGATGCTTCATTGTCTTCTCCGTAACTCTTATTACTGCTGTGAAATGAATTGCGCGCAGTAATACGATAGGTCACGGAGGGCTGTCACATACTCTCCAATCGTCACAACGGCCAGAAATATATTGGCTCGCGGCAATTCCACAACATGCCGGAGTGGCAAACTTCCACGATATATAATGGCGGCCATGACACTATTGACCATCATCGTTGCCGCCGATCTGGACAACGGCATCGGCATCAACAACACCCTGCCCTGGCGCCTGCCGGAAGACCTGGCGCATTTCAAGCGCCTGACAACCGGCCACGCGATCATCATGGGGCGCAAGACTTTCGATTCCATCGGCCGCCCGCTACCAAATCGACGCAACATCGTCGTTTCCCGCAATGCGGATTGGCAGCACGCCGGCGCGGAAGCCGTGACTTCGCTGGACGAAGCCCGCAAGCTCGTAAGCGGCGAGGCGGAAGCCTTCATCATTGGCGGCGCCCAGATTTACCAGCAGGCGCTGGACTTTGTCGACCAGGTCGTGCTGACACGCGTCGGCCAGCGCTTCCAATGCGATGCGCATTTCCCTGACCTGCCGGAAGCCGAGTGGCAGGAAACGGCCCGCGAGGACCATGTGTCCGGCGAGGGCTTGCCGTATTCATTCATTACCCTGCGCCGCAAACATGGCGCCCATAACTAAATATAGGAACACGCACCAATGTCCGGACACGGCTTTCACGTCCACGGCCCGCATGACCATGCGGTCGAGCACGCGGCACACAGCAACGACAAATTCTCCGGCAATATCGCCGTGACCACCGCCATCCTGGCGACCATTGGCGCCATGTTCGGCTACCAGGGCGGCGCTACCCAGAACGACGCGGCCCTGTTCAAGAACAATGCGGCCATCGCCAAGACCGAGGCGTCCAACCGCTGGAATTACTACCAGTCCAAATCCGCCAAGCAGAATCTGGCCGAACTGGCCATGACGCTGCCGGGTGTGGATCCGGAAAAATACAAGGCCGAAGTGGCCCGCTACAAGTCCGAGAAGGAAGACATCAAGAAAGACGCGGAGTCGTGGGAAGCCAAGTCCGCCGAGTGGGACAAGAAATCCGACCTGGCGCTGCACCAGCACCACCAGTGGGCCCTGGCTACCACCGCCGAGCAGATCGCCATTTCGCTGGCGGCGATCACGCTGCTGACCAATCGCAAGTGGCTGCAGGTGGCGACGTATATCGTGGCCGGCGCCGGTATCGCGCTGGGTGTGTTCGCATGGCTGCACATTGACCCGATCGGCGCCCTTACCGGCGGCGGTCACTAAGCTGCGTCCGGGGTCTGACCCCGGATTAAATGCCGTCACTGAGTTGTCATTAATTTCTTAAGCGGGATTGCATATTTTCTGCGACAATCCCGGTCTTAATTTTTTTTTGGCGCTGGTTCGCCTGGAGAACCCCATGAAATTCCGTTTCCCCATCGTTATCATCGACGAGGATTTCCGTTCCGAGAACACGTCCGGCCTGGGCATTCGCGCCCTGGCGGCGGCGATGGAAAAGGAAGGCATGGAGATCCTAGGCGTCACCAGCTATGGCGACCTGTCGCAGTTCGCCCAGCAGCAGTCGCGCGCTTCGGCCTTCATCCTGTCAATCGACGATGAGGAATTCGGCGGCGGCAGCCGCGAAGAAACCGATTCGGCGCTGAAGGCCCTGCGCGCCTTCGTCGAGGAGATCCGCTACAAGAATGCGGACATCCCGATCTACCTGTACGGCGAAACCCGCACTTCGCGCCATATCCCGAACGATATCCTGCGCGAGCTGCACGGCTTCATCCACATGTTCGAGGACACCCCGGAGTTCGTGGCGCGCCACATCATCCGCGAAGCGAAGTCCTACCTGGACGGCCTGTCGCCGCCCTTCTTCCGCGCACTGGTGCACTACGCGAACGACGGGTCCTACTCCTGGCACTGCCCCGGCCACTCCGGAGGCGTGGCGTTCCTGAAGTCGCCGATCGGCCAGATGTTCCACCAGTTCTTCGGTGAGAACATGCTGCGCGCGGACGTCTGCAACGCCGTGGAGGAACTGGGCCAGTTGCTGGACCACACCGGCCCGGTGGCCGCGTCCGAGCGCAACGCCGCCCGCATCTATAACGCCGACCACTGCTACTTCGTGACCAACGGCACTTCGACCTCGAACAAGATGGTCTGGCACTCCACCGTGGCGCCGGGCGACATCGTGGTCGTGGACCGCAACTGCCACAAGTCCATCCTGCACTCGATCATCATGTGCGGCGCGATCCCCGTGTTCCTGATGCCGACCCGTAACCACCTCGGCATCATCGGCCCGATCCCGCTGGAAGAGTTCACGATGGAGAGCATCGAGCGCAAGATCGCCAACAACCCGTTCGCGCGCGACGCCAAGAACAAGAAGCCGCGCATCCTGACCATCACCCAGTCCACCTACGACGGCGTGGTGTACAACGTGGAAGTGCTGCGCGAAATGCTGGACGGGAAAATCGACACCCTGCACTTCGACGAAGCCTGGCTGCCGCACGCCACCTTCCACGACTTCTACAAGGACATGCATGCGATCGGCAAGGACCGCCCGCGCGCCAAGGAATCGCTGATCTTCTCGACCCAGTCCACCCACAAGCTGCTGGCGGGCCTGTCGCAGGCATCGCAGGTGCTGGTGCGCGATTCCGAATCCGTAAAGCTGGACAAGGATGCCTTTAACGAGGCATACCTGATGCACACCTCCACCTCGCCGCAATACTCCATCATCGCTTCCTGCGACGTGGCCGCGGCCATGATGGAAGCGCCGGGCGGCACCGCCCTGGTGGAAGAGTCCATCCTCGAAGCGCTGGACTTCCGCCGCGCGATGAAGAAGATCGACGAGGAATGGGGCAAGGACTGGTGGTTCAAGGTCTGGGGTCCGGAGAGCTTCGCCGAAGAAGGCATCGGCACGCGTGAAGACTGGATCATCCGCGCCGAGGACGAATGGCACGGCTTCGGCAAGCTGGCGCCGGGCTTCAATATGCTGGACCCGATCAAGGCCACCATCGTCAACCCGGGTCTGTCGCTGGAAGGCGCCTTCGCCGATTCCGGCATTCCGGCGTCCATCGTCACCAAGTACCTGGCCGAGCATGGTGTGATCGTGGAGAAGTGCGGCCTGTACTCCTTCTTCATCATGTTCACCATCGGCATCACCAAGGGCCGCTGGAACACGCTGGTAACGGCGCTGCAGCAGTTCAAGGACGACTACGACAAGAACGCGCCGCTGTGGCGCATCCTGCCGGAATTCTCGGCCGCGAATCCGCGCTATGAACAAATGGGCCTGCGCGACCTGTGCCAGTCGATCCACGACTTCTACAAGGCTTACGACGTGGCCCGCCTGACCACCGAGATGTATCTGTCCGATATGGTGCCTGCCATGAAACCGTCCGACGCATTCGCCAAGATGGCCCACCGCGAAATCGAGCGTGTGGCGATCGACGACCTGGAAGGCCGCATCACGTCCATCCTGCTGACGCCTTACCCGCCAGGCATCCCGCTGCTGATCCCGGGCGAGCGTTTCAACAAGACCATCGTCGACTACCTGCGCTTCGCGCGCGACTTCAACGAACGCTTACCGGGCTTCGAGACCGACGTCCACGGCCTCGTAAAGCGCGAAGTTAACGGCCGCCGCGACTACTTCGTGGATTCCGTCAAACAATAAAACGCAGCGCCGCCGAACCAAGCCACTCTCCGGAGTGGCTTTTTTTATGGTGAGGCTCTCGCGCACGCCTCGCAGACGCCGGTCGAGGGTGCGCTTACCGTCGATCGTGCCTCATGGCGCGCGGCGTTCCGCAACGCTCCGCTCCGGCTCCGCCTCCGGCCCCGGCTCTCGGCCCGGCTCCCGCTCTCGCTCTCCGCTTTGCTCCCGCTCCCGTGGCACTCGCCCGTCCGCCCCCATCGCCAATGAAGGGCGCCATCGCCCCCTGCCGCGCTGACCGGCAACATCGGCAAGCCATTCCTCGCTGCCGGGCCGGCAGAGCCGGACGGCCATCCAAGCAGCGGCCGCCAAGCTGGCGCGCAACCTCGTCCCCTCCGGCTGAAAGACTTGCTTCCATTGGCATCCCGAGCGGGAGGCTACGGCCGGCTGCGGCTGCGGCTGTGGCTGTGGTGCCGGCTGGGGCTGAGGCAGCGGCTGCGCGCCTCGCCCGCCCGTAGGCGGCCGCTGATTTTCGCATGCCTCGCAAATGAACGCGTCCATTGCCAATGGTCCG
>DASWYX010000294.1:0-10032 GCA_036404755.1 Pseudoduganella sp. | reverse complement strand
GAAGTATCGGGCCGCCCCAAGCACATCTATTCGATCTGTAACAAGATGCGCGGCAAGGACCTGGACTTCGCGGAACTGTACGATGTGCGCGCCTTCCGCGTGATCGTGCCGGACGTGAAGACCAGCTACACCGTGCTGGGCGTGATCCACAATATCTGGACCCCGATCCCGAAAGAATTCGACGATTACATTTCCCGTCCGAAGCCGAACGGCTACCAGTCGCTGCACACCGAGGTGACTGCGGACGATGGCCGTCCCCTCGAAGTGCAGATCCGTACCCAGGAAATGCACAACTTCGCCGAATACGGCGTGGCCGCGCACTGGCGCTACAAGGAGGAGGGCGGTTCCAATTTCAAGGGCGCGCAGTACGACGAGAAGATCGCGTGGCTGCGCCAGCTGCTGGCCTGGAAGACCGACGTGGCGGACGCCGTGGTCGGCAACGAGGAGCAGCAGCGCGAATGGGTCGAAAAGCTGAAGGCCACCTCGCTCGACGACCGTATCTTCGTGCTGACGCCGCAGGCGCGCGTGATCGAGCTGCCCGTCGGCGCCACGCCGATCGACTTCGCCTATCACCTGCACAGCGACGTTGGCCACCGCTGCCGCGGCGCCAAGGTCGATGGCGTGATGGTGCCGCTGAATACGCCGCTGAAAAGCGGCCAGTCCTGCGAAATCATCACGGCCAAGGGCGCGCCCGGCACGGCCGGCCCTTCGCGCGACTGGCTGAGCCCCGGCTACACCGTCAGCAACCGCACGCGCTCCAAGGTGCGCGCCTGGTTCCATGCAATCGATATGGAAACCACGCTGTCCGCCGGCCGCTCGGCGGTGGAGAAAGCCTTGCAGCGCGAGGGCAAGACGGCCGTCAACCTGGAAACGCTGGCGCAGAAGCTGGGCTTCACCAAGGTCGATGACCTGTTCCTGGCCGTGGGCAAGGATGAATTCAGCCTGCGCCACGTCGAGCAGGCGCTGCACGAGCCAGTCGAGACGGAAGCCACGGATGACCATGTTTCCGTCAACAAGAGCCGCGCTTCCAGCGTGGAGCAGGGCGCCAAGTCGGGCGTGCTGGTGGTGGGCACGGACGGCCTGATGACGCAGCTGGCCAAGTGCTGCAAGCCGGCGCCGCCGGACCCCATCGTGGGCTTCGTCACCCGCGGCAAGGGGGTGTCCATCCACCGCGCTTCGTGCAAGAACTTTGCCGAGATTCGCGCCAAGGCGCCCGAGCGCGTGATCGTGACCGCGTGGGGCAGCGCCAAGTCGGACACCGTTTATCCGGTCGACCTCTTCGTGCTGGCCGGTGACCGCCAGGGCCTGCTGCGCGATATCTCGGAAATCTTCTCGCGCGAGAAGATCAATGTGATTGGCGTGAACACCCAGTCGGCCAAGGGCCAGGCGCGCATGACCTTTACCGCTGAAGTGGGCGCCACGGCGCAGCTGCAGAAGGCCTTGTCCGCAATCGCCGAAGTCACGGGCGTGATCGAAGCGCGCCGTGCCTGATCAGCACAGCGATGTGATGTAGCGCGTGTCCACCTGCGCACAGTAATTGGCGCAGGCCTGGCGCGCTGCGTTCGCCGCGGCATGCACCAGCCGGGTGGCATTGGCGGGCATGCACATCGATACGATGATCGAGGGCAGCCGGGGATGGACCGGCAATTCGATGAATTCCCCGTTGTCGAGGAAACTGGCCACGAACAGGCTGGGTATGGCGGCCACGCCATAGCCATCCCGCACCAGCTGCACGATCGCCGCCACCGAAGGCGAACAGGTGATGCGGGTTTCCTCCAGCGGCACGGCGGCCAGGTTGGCCATCTTGCGTACCGCGTCTTCCAGTGCCAGTTGCGGCGGCGTGCCGCGCGCGAAGGTCAGGATGGGCAGGTGCAGCAGGCGCTGGTTCAGGCCTTCCTTGCGCGTGTCGAGCAGCCCCTTGCGGGCGATCCAGTGCAGCGGGTAGGTGGCCAGCGCTTCGGAGACGATGTCCGCGCTCTCTACGCCTTCCACCTTGAAGACCATGTCCAGTTCCCGCGCGTGCAGGCGGCGTTCCAGCACATGGCTGGTGTCCACCGCCAGGTCCACATCGAGTTCCGGATACAACACATTCAGCTCGCGGATGTACTGCGCCAGCCAGCTGTGCACGACCGATTCGATGACGCCAAGGCGCAATCGGCCGCAGATTGCACTGCTCTGGTGCGCCGCCGCCTGCAGCCGCCGCGTCGCATCGACCACCGCCTTGGCATGGCCCAGCAGGTACTCGGCCTGCGCCGTCAGGCGGAATTCCTTGCTGTTGCGGTCCACCAGCTCCGTCTGCAATTCATCTTCCAAGGTCTTGATTCGCAAGGAAATTGCCGCCGGCGTGGCGTGCAGGGCGCGGGCCGTGGCGCGGAAGCTGCGCAACTGGCTCAGCGTAACGAAGGTCTCAAGAAATCGGGTATTCATGGAAGAATAGCTTAACCAGTTGCGCGTGTTTGGTGCAAGCTGTTCAGAAAATCTTAACAGATAAGGAAATAATAACTAGATAGCTGCGAAGGGGTATTCCTGACTATTCTTAGCTCATACACTGAAAAGCGGAGATGAGATGAACCCATTCGAACTACGCCACCAGGTCCGCAGCGGCGCCTTCCGCCAGCCGACGGCCGGCTATTGCGGCGACTACGCCCAGGCCAACCTGGTGATCCTGCCGGCGCAGCATGCCAGCGACTTCCTGCTGTTCTGCCAGCGCAACCCGCGCGCCTGCCCCCTGCTGGCGGTGGGTGAGCCGGGCCAGTGGCAGATCGACCGGCTGGGCGCGGACCTGGACTTGCGCAGCGATACGCCGGGCTACAACATCTACCGTCACGGTGAACTCACGGATCAGGCGCACAATCTGCATGAAGTCTGGCGCGACGACCTGGTGGCCTTTGCCATCGGCTGTTCCTTCTCCTTCGAGCACATGCTGATGGCGGCCGGCATCCCGCTGCGCCACATCGAACAGCGCCGCAATGTGGCCATGTACCGCACCAATATTGCCAATGCCGCCGCCGGCCCCTTTGCCGGCCAGATGGTGGTGTCGATGCGCCCGATGAAAGCGGCCGACGCGATCCGCGCGGTGCAGATCACCAGCCGCTTCCCGGCCGTGCATGGCGCGCCGGTGCACCTGGGCGACCCTTCACTGATCGGCATTGCCGACATTTCCCGGCCCGACTATGGCGACCCGGTCGAGATCATGCCCGATGAAATGCCCGTTTTCTGGGCCTGCGGTGTAACGCCCCAGGAAGCAATCCGCTATGCGCGGCTGCCCCTGGTGATCACCCACCAGCCGGGCTACATGCTGGTGACGGACATCCTGAACGCCTCGTTGGCTGCGTTCTGACCTTCTACACTTAATTATTAATGGCGGTTGGCAGAGGGGACTGCGCGTCCCCAGGGGAAGTACTGCCCTAACATCAGGGAGAGATGACGATGAACACAAGAGCACTTGAATCGACTGGCCGCGAAGGGCATTTCGCCTGGTACCACGCGCTGACCGGCAAGGAGCGCCGCACCTTCTGGAGCTGCAAAGTTGGCTATGCGCTGGACGCGATGGATACGCAGTTCCTCAGCTTCGTCATTCCGACGCTGATCGCGACCTGGGGCCTGTCCAAGGGCGATGCGGGCCTGATCGGCACCGTGACCCTGCTGACTTCGGCCGCCGGCGGCTGGATTGCCGGCATCCTGTCCGACCGCATCGGCCGCGTGAAGGCGCTGCAGATCACCATCCTGTGGTTCGCCCTGTTTACCGTGCTGTGCGGCCTGGCGCAGGACTTCACACAGCTGCTGATAGCGCGCGGCCTGATGGGCTTTGGCATGGGCGGCGAATGGACGGCGGGCGCCATCCTGATCGGTGAGGTCATCCGCGCCAGGGACCGCGGCAAGGCGGTCGGCATGGTGCAGGCGGGATGGGCGCTGGGCTGGGGCGTGTCGGCGATCCTGTATGCGCTGATGTTCTCCCTGCTGCCGCCGGAGTGGGCATGGCGCGCGCTGTTCCTGCTGGGCGTTCTGCCGGCGCTGTTCGTGATCTTCGTGCGCCGCTTCGTCGAGGAGCCGGAAGTGTTCGTGGCCCAGCAGAAGAAGGAAGCGGAGAGCGCCGAGCGCAGCTCGTTCTGGGAAATCTTCTCGCCGAAGATGCTGAGCGTGACGCTGCGCGCCGTGCTGCTGACCACCGGCGCCCAGGGCGGCTATTACGCCATCACCACCTGGCTGCCCACCTTCCTGAAAACCGAGCGCCACCTGACGGTGCTGGGCACGGGCGGCTACCTGGCCATGGTCATTTTCGGCTCCTACGTCGGCTACATCGTCAGCGCCTTCCTGACCGACTACCTGGGCCGCAAGAAGAACTTCATCCTGTTTGCCGCCGGCTCGATGGCCATTGCGCTTGCCTACACCCACCTGCCGGTCAACGACAGCGTGATGCTGTTCCTGGGTTTCCCGCTGGGCTTTTGCGTATCGGGCGTGTTCAGCGGCATGGGCTCCTTCCTCACCGAGTTGTTCCCCACCCGCATTCGCGGCTCCGGCCAGGGCTTCAGCTACAACATGGGCCGCGCAATCGGCGCGCTGTTCCCGCTGATGATCGGCTTGAGCAGCCAGTCCATGACCCTCGGCTATGCGATTGGCGTGTTTGCCGGCGTGGCCTACGGCGTGATGATCCTCGCCGCACTCACGCTGCCCGAAACGGCCGGCAAGAAACTGGAATCCTGATTTTTACGAAAACTAACAGAGGCAAGACATGAAGAACGATATCCCCACCAATCAACTGCGCTGGCAATTCTGGGTCGACCGCGGCGGTACCTTCACCGACATCGTGGCGCGCCGCCCGGACGGCAAGCTGGTGACGCACAAGCTGCTGTCCGAATCCCCGGAGCGCTACAGCGACGCCGTCACCCAGGGCATGCGCGACCTGCTGGGACTGAAATCGGGCGAGCCGCTGCCGGCCGACCAGATCGAAGTGATCAAGATGGGCACCACGGTGGCGACCAATGCGCTGCTGGAGCGCAAAGGCGCCCGCACGGCGCTGGCCATCACCCGCGGCTTTGCCGACCAGCTGCGCATCGGCTACCAGGACCGCCCAGATATTTTCGCCATGCGCATCAACCTGCCGGACCTGATCTATGAAGAAGTGATCGAAGTCGATGAGCGCATCGGCGCCCACGGCGAAGTGCTGCAGGCGCCGGACGAAGCGCTGCTGCGCCGCCAGTTCCGCGCACTGCGGGAAAAGGGCATCGACGCCATCGCCATTGCGCTGATGCACGCCTACCGCTATCCGCGCCATGAGCAGCGCCTGCGCGCACTGGCCGAGGATGCGGGCTTTACGCAAATCTCCGTCAGCCACCTGGTCAGCCCGTTGATGAAGATCGTTGGCCGCGGCGATACCACGGTGGTGGATGCCTACCTGTCGCCGGTGCTGCGTGACTATGTGTCGCGTGTTTCCCGCGACACGGGCGGCGTGCGCATCATGTTCATGCAGTCGAGTGGCGGCCTGACCGATGCCGGCCGCTTCCAGGGCAAGGACGCCATTCTTTCCGGCCCGGCAGGCGGCATCGTGGGCGCCGTCAAGAGCTGCGAGGCGCTGGGCCTGCGCCAGGTGATCGGTTTCGACATGGGCGGCACGTCGACCGACGTGGCGCACTACGACGGCAGCTATGAGCGCGTGTTCGAAACCGTGGTGGCCGGCGTGCGCGTGCGTGCACCGATGATGCACATCCATACCGTGGCCGCCGGCGGCGGCTCGATCTGCAGCTTCGAGAATGGCCGTTTCAAGGTCGGTCCTGAGTCGGCCGGCGCGAATCCGGGCCCGGCCAGTTACCGCAAGGGCGGTCCGCTGACGGTCACGGACTGCAATGTAATGCTGGGCCGCGTGCAGCCGGAGCACTTCCCGCACGTATTCGGCCCGAACGGCGACCTGCCGCTGGACCGCGAAGTCGTGCAGCGTAAATTCGCCGCGCTGGCCGAGCAGATCGCCGCGGAGACGGGCACGCGCATGTCGCCGGCCGCCGTGGCGGATGGCTTCCTGGCCGTCGCCGTGGACAATATGGCGCAAGCCATCAAGGCCATTTCCGTCGAGCGTGGCTATGACGTGAGCCGCTACGCCATGTGCTGCTTCGGCGGCGCCGGCGGCCAGCATGCCTGCCGCGTGGCGGACGTGCTGGGCATGACGCAGATCGTCATCCACCCGTTTGCCGGCGTGCTGTCGGCCTTCGGCATGGGCCTGGCCGATATCCGCGCCATGCGCGAAGGCGCGGTCGAACAGCCTTTGAATGCGTCCACGCTGCAATCCCTGCAGCCGCAGCTGAATGACCTGGCGGGCGATGCGCGCGCCGAACTGCTGGCCCAACAGGTGGCGGCCAGCGATATCCGTGTTGAACTGTGCGCCCGCCTGAAATACGAGGACAGCGACTCGGCCTTCGTGATCCCGCTCGGCAGCGCCGATGCGATGGCCGCGGCCTTCGCCGAGCAGTACCGCAGCCGCTTCGGCTTCGTGATGGAAGACCACCCGCTGGTGATCGAATCGGTGTCGGCCGAGGCGATTGGCGCGGGTGGCGGCGCCGACTATGTGATCGAAGTGCCGGCCGGCGAGGGCGGCGCTGTCGCAGGGCAGGTGCCGAGCTATGTCGACGGCGAACCGGCGCAGATCGCGATGCACGTGCGCGCGGCGCTGCCGGTCGGTGCACGCGTCGCCGGCCCGGCGCTCATCCGCGAGGAAATCGCCACCACCGTGCTGGAGCCGGGTTGGACGGCCCGCGTGTTGCCGGACCATTCGCTGATGCTGGAGCGCAGCGAGGCCGCCGGCAGTGCGCACAAGGTCACCACGGCCGTTCATCCCATCCACCTGGAGATCTTCAATAACCTGTTCATGGCCATCGCGCGCCAGATGGGCAGCACGCTGGAGAACACGGCCTACTCGGTCAATATGAAGGAGCGGCTGGACTTTTCCTGCGCCGTCTTTGACCGCCACGGCAACCTGATTGCCAATGCGCCGCACATTCCCGTGCACCTGGGTTCGATGAGCGATAGCGTGCAATGCGTGATCCGCCAGCACCGCGACACGATGGCGCCGGGCGACGCCTATGCGCTGAACGTTCCCTACAATGGCGGCACCCACCTGCCGGACATCACGGTGGTCAGCCCCGTCTATGGCGCACAGGCCGGCGCTGGCCCGCTGTTCTACGTGGCCGCGCGCGGCCACCACGGCGACGTGGGCGGCATCACGCCCGGCTCGATGCCGCCCAACAGCACGGTGATCGACGAGGAAGGCGTATTGCTCGACAACGTGAAGATCGTCGAAGACGGCGTGTTCCTGGAAGAGAAGGTGCGCGGCCTGTTTGGCGCCGGCCCCTGGCCGAGCCGCAATATCGACCAGAACATCGCCGACCTGATCGCCCAGCTGGGCGCCTGCGAGACGGGCGCCAACGAGCTGCTGAAGGCGGCGGGCACCTACGGCCAGGATGTGGTGCTGGCCTATATGCAGCACGTGCAGGATAACGCGGAGGCAGCAGTGCGCAAGGCCATCGGCGGCCTGCACGACGGCAGCTTCGCCTACGAGATGGACGATGGCGCCGTGGTGCAGGTCAGCGTCACCATCGACCACGCCAGCCGCAGCGCCACGGTGGACTTCACCGGCACCAGCGCCCAGCGGCCGACGAATTTCAATGCGCCGCTGTCCGTGTGCAAGGCGGCCGTGCTGTACGTGTTCCGTACCTTGCTCGATTGCGATATCCCGATGAACGAGGGCGTGCTGAAGCCGCTCAACCTGATCGTACCGGAAGGCTCGATGCTCAACCCCCGCTATCCGGCCGCCGTGGTGGCGGGCAACGTGGAAGTGTCGCAGTACGTGACGGACGCGCTGTATGGCGCGCTGGGCGTGATGGCGGCGTCGCAGGGCACGATGAACAACTTCACCTTCGGCAATGAGGAGCACCAGTACTACGAAACCATCGCCGGCGGTTCCGGCGCGGGGCCGGGCTTCTCCGGCACGGCTGCGGTGCAGACCCATATGACGAACTCGCGCATGACCGATCCGGAAGTGCTGGAGTGGCGCTTCCCGGTGCGCGTCGAGACGCACGCCATTCGCCGCGGCAGTGGCGGTGCGGGCGCGCAGCAGGGCGGCGATGGCGCGGTGCGCCGCATCCGCTTCCTGCAGGACATGACGGCCAGCATCCTGGCAGGGCATCGCCGCGTGCCGCCGTTTGGCCTGAATGGCGGCGCGGCCGGGGCGCTGGGGCGCAACTGGGTTGAGCGCAGCGACGGCACGGTGGAGGAATTCGGCGCCACGCACAGCACCGAGATGCGCGCCGGCGACGTGTTTGCGATCGAGACTCCGGGAGGCGGCGGCTTCGGCGCCTGACACACTATGAAGAAAAAACTGTTGATGCTCATGCTGAGCGCATTGGCAGGGGCGGCTGCCGCCCAAAGCAACCTGCTGGTGTATGGCATTGTTGACATGGCGCTGGTGCGCGAGAGCGGCGGTATGGCGTCCCTTACCAAGGTGACGAGCGGCGTGGAGTCCGGATCACGGCTCGGCTTCAAGGGCACGGAAGACTTGGGCGGCGGCATGGCGGCGGTCTTCCAATTGGAGAGCGGCTTCCAGGCCGACACGGGAGCGATGGGGCAGGGCGGCCTGCTGTTCGGGCGCCAAGCCTTTGTGGGCCTGCAAAGCCGGGCCGGTACCGTCACGCTGGGCCGCCAGTACACGCCGCAATACGTGGCGGTTGTGACGGCCGATCCTTTCGGTTCCGGCACGGCGGGCGATACCAAGAACCTGATGGCGGCAACCGGCAACAGCGCCAGCCGCATGGACAATGCCGTCAAGTACACCTCGCCCACGCTGCAGGGCGCGCAACTGGAGCTGGTCTACGGCGCGGGTGAAGTGGCCGGCAACAATAGCGCCAACCGCCAGCTGGGCGGTGCGCTGGGCTATTTGAACGGTCCGCTGGTGCTGCGCCTGGCCCATCACCGGCGCAACAACGACACCGGCACGGCCAGCGCGCGCAATACGGTGCTGGTCGCGGTCTATGACTTCGGCATGGCGAAGGCGCACTTCGCCTATGGCATGGACAAGGGGCCGAACAGTGCGCCACTGCGCAATGCCGGCAACCCCTTCGGCTATGCGGTTGCGCCCACGCCCAGCACGGACAGCAATGTGGTCCTGCTCGGCCTCACCGTGCCGCAGGGCGCGGGCGCCTGGCTCGCGTCCTACATCCGCAAGAATGACCGGACGCACTTCAACCAGGATGCCGAGCAGTTGGCGGCTGGCTACCGCTACTTCCTGTCGCGGCGTACCGACCTGTATGGCGTGTACGGCTACATCCGCAACCACAATGGCGCGGGTTACACGGTGGGCAGTTCGATCGAGGGAGGCAGCGGCAACCGCGCAGTGAACCTGGGCGTGCGCCACACGTTCTAGGGTGTGACGAACTTCAGGCCAATGGTGAAGGCGCGCTCGGGGTGGCTGTGGTGCACGCGGTCGCTCAGCGAACCGTCCAGCTGGATGCGGTCCTGCACCAGCCACATGCGCGCGCCCACCTGATAGGACGGGCGGCCGTCATTGCGGCCGAAGGATTCCACGCTCAGCCAGCCGTTCTGCGCGACCTGGGCTTCGGCGCCCAGCGCCCACGTCGTAAAGTCGCGCCGGGTGGCTTTTTCACGCAGCCAGCCGAGATTGGCGTGCACCTGCAGCAGGTCGTCGCGCAACGACCAGCTGATGGGGACATAGGCATAGCGGTCGCCGCTCAGGCCCTTGCGCGTGTCGAACTGTGTGCCGAAGGCCAGGCCGATGCCCCAGTCGTTGACGTCCAATGGCTTGAACACCGTCTTCGCCTGCAGCACGCCGTAAGTCTTCTTGGCATTGGAGGCGCCCGCGCGGCCCACACCGGCCGCCAGTTCGAATTCGCCGACGCGGCAGGCGGGCATCGCCCAGATTTCATTGCTGGCGCGGCTGTGCAGGGTCCAGGTTTCGAGCTGGCAGCTGTTCGGATCGAGGATGCTGGCGTCGTCCGTCGTCATGGGCCGGCCCGCCTGGGCCTGGGTGCA
>DASWYX010000293.1:0-1553 GCA_036404755.1 Pseudoduganella sp. | reverse complement strand
ACCATCATGGTGGGCGGCCCGCAGGAAGCCTTCGACACCGTCAAGCCATTGTTCGAGCTGATGGGCAAGAACATCACCCTGGTCGGCGGCAACGGCGACGGCCAGACCACCAAGGTAGCCAACCAGATCATCGTGGCGCTGAACATCCAGGCCGTATCGGAAGCGCTGCTGTTCGCATCGAAAGCAGGCGCCAACCCGGCCAAGGTGCGTGAAGCGCTGATGGGCGGCTTCGCTTCCTCGCGCATCCTGGAAGTGCACGGCGAGCGGATGGTGAAACGCACCTTCAACCCGGGCTTCCGCATCGCCCTGCACCAGAAGGACCTGAACCTGGCCCTGCAAGGCGCCAAGGCGCTGGGCGTGTCGCTGCCGAATACGGCGGCCACCCAGGAGCTGATGAACGCCTGCGCCGCCAACGGGTTGTCCGGCCTGGATCACTCCGCGCTGTGCCAGGCTATCGAACTGATGTCCAACCATAAGATCGCACAGGGCTGATCATCATGACCGCGCCTCAACCACGCCAGCTCTTGCTGGACCTCTACGACGCAGCAGTGGGCGCGGTCCATCCGCGCAACCTGGTGCAGGACTTCCTGCCACCGCCACCGGCGAATGGCAGGACCCTCGTGATCGGCGCGGGCAAGGGCGCGGCGGCGATGGCGCAGGCGGTCGAGCGCAGCTGGACCGGGCCGCTGTCCGGCCTTGTCGTCACACGCTACGGCCACGGCGCCGAGACGAAGCACATCGAAGTGGTGGAAGCGTCCCACCCCGTGCCTGACGATGCGGGCCAGAAGGCGGCCGCGCGCATGCTGGAAATGGTGCAGGGCCTGACCGAAGAAGACCTGGTCCTGTGCCTGATTTCCGGCGGCGGCTCGGCCCTGCTGGCCCTGCCCGCCGCGGGCATCACGCTGGCCGAGAAGCAGGCGCTGAACAAGGCGCTGCTGAAAAGCGGCGCCACCATCGGCGAAATGAATTGCGTGCGCAAGCACCTGTCCGCGATCAAGGGCGGGCGCCTGGCGCTCGCCTGCGGCAAGGCGCGCGTGGTCACGCTGCTGATCTCCGACGTGCCGGGCGACGACCCGCGCGTGATCGCCAGCGGCCCTACCCTGCCTGACGCCACCAGCAGTGAAGACGCACTGGCCATCCTACGCAAATACGAGATCGCGATTCCTGCGAGCGTGCAGGCCCACCTCGAATCGACGGCAAGCGAAACCCCGAAACCGGGCGACGTACGCTTCTCGGCACACAGGCACCATGTCATCGCTACGGCGCAGCATGCGCTGGAAGCGGCTGCCGCCAAGGCGCGCAGCGCCGGCATCACGCCCTACATCCTGTCCGACGGCATCGAAGGCGAAGCACGCGACATTGGCCTGATGCACGCGGCCATGGCGCGCCAGGTGCTGGCGCACGGCCAGCCATTCCAGCGTCCCTGCGTGATCCTGTCCGGCGGCGAAACCACCGTCACGGTGCGCGGCAACGGGCGCGGCGGCCGCAATGTCGAGTTCCTGCTCAGCTTTGCCCTCGCCATGGAAGGCGCGCAGAACGTGCACGCCATCGCC
>DASWYX010000292.1:0-5883 GCA_036404755.1 Pseudoduganella sp. | reverse complement strand
CAGCTCGTACTGGCCCACACCGTCCACGCGCATCAGCTGTGTGTGACCGCCTGAGACCAGCAGCGCGACAAAGGGGAACTCCGGCGGCTCGGACGCCAGCAGCGGCGAGAGCAAATGGCCTTCCAGGTGGTGCACGCCCAGTACGGGCTTGTCCAGCGCCATGCCCAGGCTGCAGGCGATCGATGAGCCGACCAGCAGTGCGCCAGCGAGGCCGGGTCCCTGCGTGTAAGCGATAGCATCGATCTTCGCTGGCTCGATAGCGGCGGTCTTCAGCACCTGTTCCAGCAGCGGGATCGCGCGGCGGATATGGTCGCGAGACGCCAGTTCCGGCACCACGCCGCCGTATTCCTCATGCATCGCCACCTGCGAGTGCAGGGCATGCGACAGCAGGCCGCGGTCCGTGTCATACAGGGCCAGGCCGGTTTCGTCACAGGAGGATTCAACGCCAAGAACGATCATGGATTTGCTGGAAATGGATCAGGGGAATCTGCTATTTTACCTTGCAATTGTCTGTATACGTGTATACAGTTAACCCATGACACGAACTGCTCCACCACGGTCCCAGGGCGGGCCGACCATCCTGGCCGCACTGCGCGAGTCCATCATCAGCGGCGCGCTGGCGCCTGGCGTGCTGCTGCGCCAGACCGAACTGGCCGAGGAATTCGGCACCAGCCGCATCCCCGTGCGCGAGGCGCTTAATTCGCTGCAGGCCGAAGGGCTGGTGCAGATCGAGCCGAATCGCGGCGCTTATGTGACCACCTTGTCCGCCGTCGAATTGCGCGAAATGTTCGACCTGCGTGTGCTGCTGGAGACGGACGCGCTGCGTCACGCCGTGCCGCGGCACAGCGAGCGCTCCTTGCGGCGCGTGGAAGCCGTGCAGCATGAGCTGGATGCGGAAACGGCGCCAGGCGAGTGGGTGCGCCTCGACCGCGCTTTCCACGATGCGCTGTATGAGCCGGGTGGGCGTCCGCGCACGCTGCAGATGATTGCCACCTTGCGCGATGCCGTGCAGCGCTTCTACCTCGCGCGCCTGGGACCGGACGCGCGACGTCCCGGCTGGAACGAGGAGCACAATAATCTCATCGCGCAAGTGCGCGCGGGCGATGCGGACGCTGCCTGCGCCACGCTCGCCGCCCACTTGCGTCATACCGAAGAAATCGCGCTGGCTGCGCTATAAGGAGACTTGCCATGTCCATCCACACTGCTGAAATTGCGTGGCATCGTCATGATGCCCTGTTCACCGATAACCGCTACAGCCGCCTGCATAAGTGGACTTTCGATGGAGGCGCCGTAGTGCCGGGCTCCAGCTCACCGCACGTGGTGCGCGTGCCGTTCAGCGAGCCGACGGCGGTCGATCCGGTGGAGGCTTATGTGGCGGCGCTGTCCAGATGCCATATGCTGTGGTTCCTGAATCTGGCGGCGGTGGAGGGGTTTGTGGTGGATAGCTATGTCGACCAGGCGGAGGGGCTGATGGCGCGGGACGAGCAGGGCAGGGATGCGGTTACGGTGGTGACGCTGAAGCCGACCGTGACTTTCAGCGGAGAGAAGGCGCCGACGGATGCGGCGCTGGAACGGTTGCATCACGCGGCGCATGAGAGCTGCTTTTTGGCGAATTCGGTGAAGACACGGATTTTAGTGGCGGGGAGTTGGGTTTATCACTGAGCTGAGACGGCGGATCAATGATCCGCCCTACAGCCCTTCGGGCCCGAGCGGTCCGCTGTGGATGCACCATCGGGCTGCGAATCGCCCGATGGCGCAGAACGATTACAACGGGCGGGCGCGCAACTCGCGATCCGCATCCTTCAACATCTTCACGGTGGTTTCCCAATCGATGCAGCCGTCGGTGACGGAGCAGCCGTACTTCAGCTGGGACAGATCCGCCGGGATCTTCTGATTGCCGCCGACGATGTTGGACTCGATCATCACGCCCACCAGCGACTTGTTACCGTGCACGATCTGGTTGACCACGTCGGTCATCACCAGCGGTTGCAGCTCGGGCTTCTTGTAGCTGTTGGCGTGCGAGCAGTCGACCACGATGTTGGCCGGCAGCTTGGCCTTCTCCAGCGCCTGCTCGGCGATGGTCACGGAAACGGAGTCGTAGTTCGGACGGCCGTCGCCGCCGCGCAGCACCACGTGGCCGTGGCGGTTGCCGCGGGTGCGCACGATGGACACGTTGCCTTGGCTGTTAATGCCCAGGAAGGCGTGCGGATTGGAAGCGGACATGATCGCGTTGATGGCAATCGTGATGTCGCCGTCCGTACCGTTCTTGAAACCCACAGGCGTGGACAGACCCGAAGACATCTCGCGGTGCGTCTGCGATTCCGTGGTGCGCGCGCCGATCGCGGTCCAGGCAATCAGGTCGCCCAGGTACTGCGGCGAGATCGGGTCCAGCGCTTCGGTGGCGGTCGGCAGGCCCAGTTCGCACACGTCCAGCAGGAACTGGCGCGCGCGCTCCATGCCCACGTCGACGCGGAAGGAATCGTCCATGAACGGATCGTTGATATAGCCCTTCCAGCCGGTGGTCGTGCGCGGCTTCTCGAAATACACGCGCATCACCAGCAGCATGGTTTCCTTCACTTCCTCCTGCAGCGCCTTCAGGCGGCGCGCGTAATCGAGGCCCGCGACCGGGTCGTGGATGGAGCAGGGGCCGACGACGACGAAGAGGCGTTTGTCCTTGCGGTCCAGGATATTGCGCAGGTCTTCGCGGCCCTTGGTGACGGTGTCGGAAGCGGCGTCGGTCAGCGGCAGTTTCGCGTGCAGGGCCTCGGGAGTGGGCATGGACGCGAAGGAGGTGACGTTAATATTTTCAAGGTCTTGTGCAATCATGATGGCTCTGCTTCCTGGCTGGATATTCGCTTGGGGATCATCTAGTTTAGCCGAAATGCCGTAAACTGGCAGACATGACAACCCACGACCCATTCCCAACAGCCCGCTTCATCAAGGAAATCGGGCGCGGCGCGAAGGGCGCCCGCAGCATGAGCCGCGACGAAGCGCGCGAACTCTGGGCGGCCATTCTCGACGGCCGCGTGTCCGATCTGGAACTCGGCGGCATCCTGCTATCGATGAGGATCAAGGGCGAATCGGTGGAAGAGCTTGAGGGCTTCCTCGAAGCGTCCGAAGCATCGTTCCCGCGCCTGCGCGCACCGGCGGGGGAATACGCGCCGGTCGTCATCCCCAGCTACAACGGTGCGCGCAAGCTGCCGAACCTGACGGCACTGCTCGCCATGCTGCTGGCGCGCGAAGGCGTGCCCGTGCTGGTGCACGGCGTAGCGCATGACGTGGGCCGCGTGGCCACGGCCGAAGTGTTCGAGGCCCTGGGCGTTCACGCAGCCGGTTCGCATGCGGAAGCGGAAGCGGCGCTGGCCGGCGGGCACGTCAGCTTCATCACGATCGAGGCGCTGGCGCCGCGGCTGGCGTGGATGCTGTCGCTGCGCCGCATACTCGGCGTGCGCAACTCCACCCATACGCTGGTCAAAATCATGCAGCCGTTTGAAGGACCGGCGCTGCGGCTGGTGTCGTACACGCATCCCGAGTATCTCGAAACGCTGGGCGAATACTTCCAGCAAGCTGCGCCGCATGAGCGCGGCCACGCCTTCCTGATGCGCGGCACCGAAGGCGAGACCGTCGCCAACGCCAACAAGGCGCAAAAGATCGACTGGTTCCACGACGGCGAGCGGACCGTGCTGGTCGAACGCCAGATGCTGGCCGAAACCGTGCCTGTGCTGCCGGAGGATAAAAGCGCCGCCTCCACTGCCGCCTGGATCGCCGCCGTCCTGCGCGGCGAAATCCCGGTGCCCGACTCCATCGCCCAGCAATCCGCCCACTGCAAGGAAGTCTCCCGCCTGATCTGAATGGACGACCCCATGTAAAATAGTGGGTTTGGTTGGTTGAGGCGAGGGCATGATGCAGGTTGATGTGGCGGTGATTGGCGCGGGCGCAGCGGGGATGATGTGCGCGGCGACGGCGGCGCAGCGCGGCAAGCGCGTCGTGCTGATCGACCATGCGGAGAAGCTGGCCGAGAAGATCCGCATCTCGGGCGGCGGACGCTGCAATTTCACCAATATTAATGCGGGCCCGGCCAATTTCCTGTCCGAGAATCCACACTTCGCAAAGAGTGCGCTGTCGCGCTACACGCCGCAGGATTTCCTGTCGCTGGTGAAGAAGCACCGCATCGGCTATCACGAAAAGCACAAGGGCCAGTTGTTCTGCGACGATTCCGCCGAGCAGATCATCAACATGCTGCGCGCCGAGTGCGCGTCAGGCGGCGTGCAGTGGCGCATGCCGAGCAAGGTGCAGGCTGTGCAGCAGAACGCCGCGGGTTTCCATCTGCAGACAGATCAGGGCGACATTCACGCAGGCGCCGTCGTGATCGCCACCGGCGGCCTCTCCATCCCCAAGATCGGCGCCACGGATTTCGGCTACCGCATGGCAAAGCAGTTCGGACTGAAACTGGTCGAGCCGCGTCCCGCCCTGGTGCCGCTGACTTTCGATGAAAACGAGTGGAAGCCGTTCGTCCCGCTGGCCGGCATTTCGCTGGAGGTGGATGTGGAAACCGGCTCGCTGAAGGGACGCAATCCTAGCGGGGCGCGCTTCCGTGAGGATTTGCTGTTCACGCACCGCGGGCTGTCCGGCCCCGCAATCCTGCAGATCTCCAGCTTCTGGCAGCCAAATACGCCGATCGTTATCAATCTGCTGCCTGAGATGGATCTGGCGCAGACCCTGATCGAAGGCAAGTCCACGCTGAAGAAGCAGCTGGGCAATATCCTGTCGCAATGGCTGCCGACGCGACTGGCGGAAGGCTTGCTGCAGGCGCACGGTTATGCCGAAGATGCGCGCATCGCCGACCTGCCGGATGCGAAGCTGCGCAAGCTGGGCGAGCTGATCAATCGCTGGACCATCACCCCCAACGGTTCCGAAGGCTACCGCAAGGCCGAGGTCACGCGCGGCGGCGTCGACACGCGCGAGTTGTCCCAGCAATCGATGATGGTCAACAAGGTGCCGGGGCTCTACTTCATCGGCGAAACCGTCGACGTGACCGGGTGGCTGGGCGGCTACAACTTCCAGTGGGCGTGGGCTTCCGGGGTAGCTGCCGGGCTGGCAATCTGATATCATTCCCCTCCCGGCAAGGCCGTTATCGCCGGAATTACTGATGTTAGCGGGGCGGAAAGATTGCCCGTTGAACAGACGCGTTCTCCCTTTGGAACCCGCCTGCAGGGCCGGTTTAGCGTCCATTCCCTCTTCCATTTTTGGACAAAAGCTGCTAATATCGCTGTCTTCCTTAAACCCTAACGGTTTGAATTTTTACATGACCACTATTCGCCTTAAAGAAAACGAGCCGTTCGAAGTCGCAATGCGTCGCTTCAAGCGCACTATCGAAAAAACGGGTCTGCTGACCGAACTGCGCGCTCGCGAGTTCTACGAAAAGCCAACCGCAGAGCGCAAGCGCAAGCTGGCAGCTGCCGTGAAGCGCCACTACAAGCGCATCCGCAGCCAGCAACTGCCGAAGAAGCTGTACTAATATAGCTCTAGCAGGCACGTCCGCACACGGCGCTTTGTTCGCCACGGATGCGCCACGTGCCCAGAGTTTCCGCCCGCTCCGGTTTGGCCGCAGCGGGTTTTCCTTTTTCTAACGCACACTTTTGAGGTTGCCATGAGTTTGAAAGCCCAGATCACCGACGACATGAAAGCCGCCATGCGCGCAAAGGAGTCCGGCAAACTGGCCACCATCCGCCTGCTGCTGGCTGAAATCAAGCGCAAGGAAGTGGACGAGCAACTCGAAGTCAACGATGCCCAGACCGTCGCTATCGTCGACAAGATGATCACGCACCGCAAGGAGTCCATCACCCAGTTTGAAGCCGGCGGCCGCGCCGACCTGGCCGATAT
>DASWYX010000291.1:0-14596 GCA_036404755.1 Pseudoduganella sp. | reverse complement strand
GGCACCAGCAGTGCTGTCTTGCCGTCTTCCACCAGGTAAGGCACGCCGCCGACATTGGTGCTCACCACCAGCACGCCGCTGGCCAGCGCTTCCAGCACCGAGTTGGGCGTGTTGTCGATCACGCTGGGATTGAGCATGATGTCGGCCGAGCGGTACAGGGCCGGCATATTCGCTGCGTCCACGCGGCCGGTAAAGGTCACGTGCGGGGCCACGCCCAGTTCCTGCGCCAGCTGCTCCAGTTCCGCGCGCAGTTCGCCGGAACCGGCGATGGTCAGGCGCGCTTCCGGATACCTGGCGCGCACCTTGACCAGCACGCGCAGGGCGGTGGCGTTGTCGTAAATCGGTTCCAGGTTGCGCGTCACCAGCAGATGGGGCGCCGGCCGCTGCTCGCCCTCCGGCGCGGCGGAAAAGCGCGACAGGTCGACGATATTGGGCACGACCTTGGGATCGAAGCCGTATTTGCCGAACACATATTCGAGGAAGCCGGAAGGGACGATCAGCGACGTCGCGCGCTTAAGGCTGGGGCGCACCCAGCCCGCCGAGCGGCGCAGGAAATTATCCGCCTCGCCGCCCCGGTAGTTGACCACGATGGGCGTACCGCGCAGATGGGCAATCCAGATCGCGGGCGCCGAGAACAGGTGCCAGGACCAGCCCGAATTGGCCATCATGTGCATCAGCTGTACCTTGCCGGCAGTACGCCACAGCTGCACCAGATAAGGCAGCATGCGGAACACGGCGCGCAAGCCCTTGATACGGCCGGCCCACTCCGGGCGATAGGGAGCGTTGATCTGCACGAACGTAACGTCAATGCCTTCCTCGCGCAGCAGCCTGGCCAGCTGCAGCGACTGGTTGGCCATGCCGCCCGAGGGTGGCGGCAGCGGCCCGACCAGGGCCATGCGCTTCAGCGCTGGCGCCTGGCTGGCGGAGCCGGCGGACGGCGTCAGTTGTTCGATGCGCGCGTTCATCAGGCAAGCGCCTTCCTGGCGACGCCGCCATAGACCTGCTTATAGCGCGCCACGCTGGCGGCCCAGTTGCGCTCCGCTTCCACGAAATGGCGGCCGCGCTGGCGCAATTCCGGCCATTGCTGCGGCGTGTCCAGCAGCGCCAGCACCTTGGCGGCAAGCGCCTGCGCATCGCCGGCCTTGAACAGCACGCCGGTACGGCCGTCTTCGATCAATTCCTTGTGGCCGCCCACGTCCGACGCCACCATCAGGCGGCCCTGGGCCATCGCTTCCAGCGGCTTGAGCGGGGTCACGAGGTCGGTCAGGCGCATCTTGTGGCGCGGATAGCACAGCACGTCCACCAGGTTGTAGTAGCGCTGCACTTCGCTGTGCGGCACGCGGCCGGTGAAGATCACGGCATCGGCCACGCCCAGGTCCTTTGCCTGCTGGCGCAGGTTGGCGTCCTGCGGGCCGCCGCCGACCAGCAGCACGCGGATGTCGGGGCGCTTCGCCAGCATGGCCGGCAGGGCGTTGAGCAGGATGTCCAGGCCCTCATAGGCATAGAAGGAGCCGATGAAGCCCAGCACTGTCCTGCCTTGCAGGCCAAGCTGCGCGGCCAGTGCCTCATCGCGCACGCCGTCGGTGCTGAAATCGCCGATGTCCACCGCGTTCGGAATCACTTCGACCTTCTGCGCCGGGATGCCGCGGCTGACGATTTCGGCGCGCAAGCCTTCGCAGATCGTGGTGGCGGCGTTCACCCGCTTCAGCGCCCAGGTTTCCATGCCGCGCGTGAGGCGGTAGCGCAAGCCCCATTCCTTGCTCGTGCCATGGTCCACGGCCGCATCTTCCCAGAAGGCGCGGATCTCGTAGACGACGGGGATGCCCAGCTTGCGGCCCACGCGCAGCGCGGCCACGGCGTTCAGCGCCGGCGAATGGGCATGGATCACGTCCGGCTTCACTTCCTTTGCCACTTCCAGCAGGCGCTTCGCCAGCGCATCGATGACCGCCAGCTGATTCAGCACCGGCAGTTTCGATAGCGCGCCGGATGCGGGCTCGGTGCGGTAGAAGGCCAGGCCATCCACTTCCTCGCGCGCCTGCTTCACGGCGCCCTGCTTCGGGCTCGTGAGGTGGTAGGTTTCCCAGCCCAGCGCGCGCTGTTCCTGCAGGATGGAGCGCGTGCGGAAGGTATAGCCGCTGTGCAGCGGGATCGAGTGGTCCAGCACGTGCAGGATACGGATACTCATGCCTGCATCTCTTTTCTCAGGAAGGCTTCAAACATCAGCAGGGTCCAGATCGGCGCACTGTAGTCGCGGCGGCCGGACTGGTGCTGTTCCACGATCTCCTGCAGGAAGGCCTGGTTGAAGATGCCGGTGGCGGCCAGCCGTGGGCCCAGCAGCGACTCCTTTACGCGTTCGCGCAGCGGGCCGCGGAACCAGCCTGCCAGCGGCACGGCAAAGCCCTGCTTCCTGCGGTACAGGATATCGTTGGGCAGGAAGGGTTCCATGCTCTTCTTGAAGATGTACTTGCCCTCGCTGCCCTTCAGCTTCATTTCCGGCGGCAGGCCGGAAATCCATTCGACCAGCTTGTGGTCCAGCAGCGGCACGCGCACTTCCAGTGCATGCGCCATGCTGGCGCGGTCGACCTTGGTCAGGATGTCGCCAGGCAGGTAGGTTTTCATGTCCAGGTACTGGATCATCGACAGCGGATCGTCGGTGGGCGACTTGTCCGCATGGCCGCGCATCACGTCGATGGCGCGGTAGCCCTGCAGCTTGCTGCGGAAGCTGTCCGAGAACAGCTGCTCGCGCATGCCGTCCGTCATGATGGAGACGCCGTGGAAATAGCCCTCCACCAGGTCGCGCGACAGCGCTTCGAAGGTGGTCTTGGCGCGGAATACGCGCGGCGCCCAGTCGGCCTTCGGGTACAGGCGGCCCAGGGTGCCGAACACCGGCTTGCGCAAGCCGTCCGGGATGCGGCCGCGCACGCGCTCTTCCGCCATCGCATAGCGGTAGCGGCGGTAGCCGGCCAGGTTTTCATCGCCGCCGTCGCCGGACAGGGCCACGGTGACGCGCTGGCGCGCCAGCTGACACACGCGGTAGGTCGGGATGGCCGAGCTGTCGGCATAGGGTTCGTCATACAGGCCGGCCAGGGTGTCGAGCAGGCCGTAGTCGTCGGTGTCGACGGTTTCCACGAAGTGGTCGGTCTTGTACTGCTGCGCCACTTGCTGGGCGTAGGCCGATTCATCGAACGCCTTGTCCTGGAAGGCGATCGAGCAGGTGTGCACGGGACCGTCGGACAAGCCCGCCATCATCGCCACCACGGCCGAGGAATCGACGCCGCCGGACAGGAAGGCGCCCAGCGGCACTTCCGCCACCAGCCGGATCTTCACCGCCTCGCGCAGGCGCTCCACCAGCTCGCCGCGCGCATCGCTTTCCGTCATTGCGTGATGCGGCTTGAAGGGCACGTCCCAGAACTGCTTCGGCTCGGCCAGCGGGGCGCCCACTTTCTGCACCAGGCGGAAGCCCGGCGACAGCTTCAGCGCGCCCTTGTAGATGGTCTTGGGCTCCGGCACATAGCCGTAGGCGAAATAATCTTCCACCGCGCACGGGTCGATCTCGTGCGACAGCGAGGGGTGCATGCGCAGGGCTTTCAGCTCGGAGCTGAAGGCGAACCAGCCGTCCGGCGTCATCGCGTAGTACAGCGGCTTCACGCCGAGGCGGTCGCGCGCCAGGAACATTACTTGCTGATTGCGGTCCCACAGGCCGATGGCGAACATGCCGCGGAAGTGGTCGACGCAGTCTTCGCCCCACTCTTCCCAGGCGTGCACGATCACTTCCGTGTCGCTCTTGGTTTTGAAGGTGTGGCCCAGCGCCTTCAGTTCCGCGGTCAGCTCGCGGTAGTTGTAGATCTCGCCGTTGTAGCAGACCATCACGCTGCCGTCTTCATTGCCCAGCGGCTGCTGGCCCATGGCGATGTCGATCACGGACAGGCGGCGGTGGCCGAAGCCCACGCCCGGCTCGATATAGGTATCGCCTTCGTCCGGCCCGCGGTGGTGCTGGGTGTCGTTCATGCGGCGCAGCAGCGCCTCGTCTACCGTGCGCCCGCCGCGCACATCCAGGATGCCAACTATTCCGCACATGATGGGATTGCCCTTCTTGTCTTGATCTTGCGCTCGCACAGCGTGTCGTACAGGTCCTGGTAGCAGGCCACGCTGGCGGCCATGCTGTATTTGCGCTGTACGCGCTCGCGTGCGGCGAGGCCGTGGCTGCGCAGCAGGGCCGGCGCCACGATGTATTTTTCCAGTGCGGCCGCCATTTCCTGCGCGCTGCCGGGCGCCACCAGCATGCCGCTGACGCCATTGTCGATCACTTCCGGGATGCCGCCGACGCGCGTGCCAACCACCGGCAGGCCGCAGGCCATCGCTTCCAGCGCCGCCCCCGGCGTGCCCTCGGCGAGGGAGCTCAGGGCGAAAATATCCATGCTGCGCAACACGTCCGGCACGTCGGTGCGGGCGCCCGGCAGCCAGACGGCGTCCGCCGCACCGGCTTGCGCGGCGCTGGCGCGCAGCGTTTCCAGCAAGGGTCCGTCGCCCACGATCGCCAGGCGCAGGCGCTGGCGCAGATGCGGCAGGCGCTCGCGCAGCAGCAGGAAAGCCTGCAGCAGCGTCGCGTGGTCCTTCACGGCCTGCACCCGGCCGACGCTGCCGATCACGATCGCGTCGCTGTCGAAGAACTGGCGCAGTTCCTGGGCGCCGCGCGGATGGAAGCGCTCGACATCGATGCCGTTGGCCAGCACGCGGCTCTTCGCGCCCGGCACGCCGATCACTTCGCGGTTCCACACTTCCATGGCGGCCGAATTGGCATAGCAGGCGTCGTAGAACGGCACCAGCAGGCGGCGCAGCGTGTTGTGCTTGCGGTTGGTGCCGTGCGGGTCGTTGATGTCGCGCCCGTGGGCGCCGTTGACGCGCACCGGCACGCCGGCCAGCAGCGCGGCGGGCGCATATTCCATGGCCGCCAGGTTGTAGCTGTGCAGCACGGCTGGGCGCAGCTGGCGCAGTAGTTGCCACAGCTTGACGTGGGTCTGCAGGGACAGGCCGGCCTGCTTGTCCAGCGTGTAGACGGCTACGTCCGGCTTGCTGATGCGCACGGCAAAGCCCGGGTTATAGCCAGCCAGCGTGACCACCGCGTGACGATAGCGCTCAGCCGGCATGCGGTTGATGCGCTCGACCATCTGCGCTTCCAGGCCGCCGACGTCGAGGCGGTAGATCAGATGGACAATCAGCGGAATATCACTCATGACGGAACACTCTCATGGCCGCTGGCTGCTCGCCAGGGTAGTACTGAGCGCGGAAAAATTCTTGTTCAGGAATTCCCGCATGGCGTCGCGCGCCGCCGCCGGGTTTTCATCATATTGTGAGAATACCATCACGACAGCCCCATCGCCGCTGCCATTGAGCAATTTGTTCTTAACTTGTAACAATTTACCAACATAATTGCTCTGAGTCACTTTTCCGCCGATCCAGTACCAGCGCCAGACCAGCAAGCGTCCTTTGCGCCCGTCCACGATCGATTCCCGCAATTCCAGCGGATGGCCCGCCACGGTTTCCGTCCGCACCGTAATGTGGTCTTCGCGGAAGCCTTCGGCGGGAATGGACATCCGGTTCGCCGAGCTGACCAGCTTGCCCTCGCCGGCCGGATCGCCGTCGAAATACTGGACTTCCAGGCCCACGGGCAGCGTGGACGTGGCCTGGAACACGCGCAGTTTCGCGGCCGCCGGCGTAAAGTCCGGCTTCCACTCGGTGAAAGCGGGCTCGTCGCCGGGCAGCGGCGCCAGTTGCACAACGCGGCCGGCCGGCGCGAGGATGTCGGCACGGTAGGCCAGTGCCGGCCAGGTGCCAATGCTGAGCAGCACGGCCAGACCGGCGGCGGCAGTGCGCCAGCCCGGCGCCGTCCCGGCCGGGCGCGCGGCGCGCGGTGCTTCTTCGCCGCTGGACGGCAGCGTGTCTTCGCGCCAGAAGCTGCCCACCCAGTACAGCAGCAGCATGACGAGACCGAAGAAGGCCCAGCCGTAGATGATGTGGTCGACCCCGACCGCCAGCGTCATTCCGCTCATATGGCCGATCATCACGATCATGTAGGCGCGCAAGCCATTGGCCAGGATGGGCACCAGCGTGGCGGCGGCGATGAACGCCAGGCGCCGCCACAGCGAGCGGTAAGTCAGGTAGGCATACAGGCAGCCCAGCGTGATGGACGCGATCAGGTAGCGCAGGCCGCTGCAGGCATCGACCACCGACCAGTTGCCGCTGGGGATGGAGAAGCTGTTCCCGTCGCGCAGCACCGGGATGCCCGTCATGCGCAGCGCATCGATGGTGAAATTGGCCGTGATATCCATCAGCGGCGGCACCAGGCTTTCGCCGACCGGTACCATGAACAGCAGGTAGGCCAGCGGAAAGGCAATGGCGCGCGCCACCTGCAGGCCCAGCAGCGCTGCGACGCACAGCGGCATCATGGCGGCAAACGCGTACTGGCGGATGATCTGCACGTCGCCTTCCTTGGCCACCAGCCAGGCGCCGCCGCAGGCCAGCAGGCCCAGCAGGGCCGGCCAGTACGGCTTGACGGGCATTGCGGCCAGCACGTCGCGCCGGCGCCAGATCAGCCACATGGTGATGGGCAGGATCACATAGCCGTGGGCATAGGTGCCGGAACGCTCCCAGATCGAGACGATGGACCAGGCCGTGGACCAGTAGGCCAGCACCGGCAGCAGCATGGCGCCATACACGCGCAGCAGCGCATGCAGTGGACCGGCGGCCGCCGGCGCCGGCGGAGTGGCCCGTCCGGTCTCGGCGGCGGGACGTTCAATGGTCGGAACGGTATTCATGCCTGTATCCATTCAAGGGCTGATTCACCAGCAATCATATTGTCCAGCAGTGCCAGCCGGGCATCCCAGCTGTAGGAGGCTTCGACGCGGGCACGCGCCGCCGCGCCGATCGCGCGCAGCGCTTCCTGCGGTCCGGCCAGGGCGGTGGTGATGGCGGCAATCGTCTGCGCCGCATCGGCGGCGAGCAGCAGCTCGCGGCCGGCGGCGGCGTCGATGCCCTCCAGTGCCTGCGGCGTGACCACCACGGCCTTGGCCATGGCCATCGCTTCCAGCACCTTGTTCTGGATGCCGCGCGCAATGCGCAGCGGCGCCACGGACAAGGCGGCATACTGCACATAGGGCCGTACATCGGGCACGGTGCCGGTGACCACCACGTTGGGCGCGGCCAGCGCCAGCACCTCCGGCGCCGGCCGCGCGCCGACGATGTAGAAGCGCACATCCTTCAGCGCCGGCAGCACGTGCTGGGTGAACCACTGCACGGCGTCCACATTGGGCCAGTAATCCATGGCGCCGCAAAAGACGATGGCGCGCTCGCCCGGCGCATAAGGATTTTCGAAAGTGCCGGGGGCGAAATAGCCGGTATCGACGCCGTTGCTGAACCAGCCGATGCGCGCCGCGCTCTCCGGCGCCAGGCGGCGGAACAGTTCCGCTTCCGGCGCGGACACCAGCAGCGAGGCATCGCAGGTCGCCGCGATGTGGCGCTCATAGCGCAGCAGGCGGCTCGCTTCGTAGCGGTACAGCAGACTGGCCGGCCAGGGCTTCTTTTCCGCGTACTGGCGCCATTTGTCGGAATCGACGTCGCACAGGTCGACCACGCGCCGCGCCTGCGCATAAGGCTCGGCATATTGCGCCATCGGCGAGGAAAACACGACGATGCGGCTGATGCGCTGTTCGCGCATCGTGGCGTCGACCCAGCGGCGCAAACCTTCGTCGCGATAGTAGTCCAGGGACAGGGCGCGGTTGGCCAGCAGCGCGCCCAGGCTGCGCACCCGTGCCGCGCGCGGATTCAGCGAGGCGAAGTGGCTGCTGGCGCAAGCTTGCTGCACTGTCGGCAGGTACTGCCAGTCATCCTCGTCATCGACGAAGGTGGCCAGGTGCACGCGATAGCGCCGGGCCAGATGCTTCAGCAAATGCCAGGAGCGGATCTTGTCGCCCTTGTTCGGCGGATAAGGGATGCGGTGCACCAGCAGCAGCAGGTCTTCCACGATTCACCCCAGGTCTTTCACGATGTGCGGACCAAGCAGGTTCGCCAGCGCCAGCGGCATCTTCTGCCACATCTTGATGAAGAGCTGATATTTCGGATTCAGCGGGTTCACGTCCGGCAGTTCCTGCGATGCGAACAGCCGGTAGCCGTAAGGCAGCGGCTGCGCCGTGAAGCCCCAGTTCTTTTTGAAGTCGTAGGCGCCGGTGCCCTTCTTGCTGCGGCCGAAATCGAACAGGCGGTAGCCTTGGGCGGCCGAGGCCTGCATCAGGTTCCAGTACATGAAGTCATTGCCCGCCACATCGCGTGCAATCGGCATGCCGCCGCCGTAGTAAGGCAGCACTTCGTCGCGGAAGAAGAAGCTCAGCACGCCGGCCACCAGTTGTTCCCCTTGCAGGATCACGCGCACTTCGCAATCGCTGCCGAATTCCTCTTTCAGCAGGGCGAAGTATTTTTTCGAGAATACGGGCGTTCCCAGACGGTGCACGCTGTTCGAATAGGCGGTGAAGAAGCGCTCGACGTTGTCGTCCACTTCGCCGCGCAGTTCCAGCTTGATACCCTTGCGCACCATCGCGCGCTGCTTGCGCGGGATGGCGTTCATATTCGTTTCATCGTCCGCCACGATGGCTTTGCGGAAGGTGTAGTACAAATCCTTGCCCAGCCACTTCGGGTCGCCCTCGTGGGCCGGCGCGAAGTTGTGGTATTCGAGGTGGCCCACGTTCAGCGAGGCCGCCAGTTCCTCGGCCGCCGCATCGAGCAGCTTGCGCGCCGCCTCCGTCCCGGCCGCCACGCCGCCGTAGACACAGAAAGGCAGCGAAATCAGGGAGTGGCCGAACAGGCGGCTCTTGATCCGGGCCAGCGGCAGCACGCCGGTGATCTCGCCGTTCTCCTCGACGTAGAAGAACCAGGTCTTATGGCCGAAGGCTTGCTCGATCACGCGCTGCCAGCCGGCACGGTGGAAGAAGGTGGCGCAGGGGCAGCGCCGGACGAAGGCGTCCCAGCGCGCGCGTTCTTCGGCGCTGTCGCCAAGCAGTTGCACCAGCGGCGCTGGAGAACCGAAAACCGGGGTCAGACCCATAGGGTCAGACCCTGCCAGCGCCGCCTGCCCGTCCGGGGTCTGACCCTCCGGGTCTGACCCTGGGGTTAGGTTGGACGCCCGCGCCAGCACAACCGCAGCCTCCGCTTCCGCCCTGGCGCGTGCCGCGCGGCGTTCGGCTGCCGCTTCGATAATCGAGGTCATGATTGCCCCAGGAAGATCCGGTCCATGCGGTCCCACGCGAAATCGCGCGTCAGGGACCTGATACGGGCGTCCATCTTGCCCAGATTGACGTAGTGGCGGAAGCGCGTTTTCAGGCCGATGCCTGAAGGGCGCGGCTGGCCCGGATCCAGCTCCCACGGATGGAAGTAGAAGATCGCGGGCTGGCCGTCCTCCTGGTTCACGCGGCGCATCATGCGGCGCGAGAGTGCGTAGGGCAGCAGGCGAAAATAGCCGCCGCCGCCGGCCGGCAGGTTGCGCTGGCCGATACGCACGGTAGTGATGGGAACTTCCAGCAAGCCTGCGCTGCCGTTCGGGTGGAAAGCGAAGCGCGGCGCGTCGGGCATGCCGTAATGGTCATGCGCGATCGGATAAATCGAGGAGCTGTAGCGGTAGCCCGCCTCCTGCAGCACGTCCAGCGCCCACAGGTTGGCCGGGCCGATGGAGAAGCTGGGGGCGCGGTAGCCTTTCACGGCCTGGCCGCCGATATCTTCCAGGATGCCCTTGCTGCGCGCGACATCGTCCATGAATTCGGCGCGCGACTGGTCCGAAGCGCGCAGGTGGCCGTAGCCGTGGCTGGCCAGTTCATGGCCGCCGGCGACGATCTTCCTGACCATCTGCGGATAGCGCTCGGCGATCCAGCCCAGCGTGAAGAAGGTGGCCTTGGCGCCCCCCGTTTCCAGGATGCCGAGGATGCGCTCGATGTTCGCCTCCACCCGGCACTCGCGCTCAGGCCAGCTGTCGCGCGGAATGTGGGGGGCAAAGGCGGAGACCTGGAAGTAGTCTTCCACGTCGATCGTCATCGCATTGCGGACCGGCGCATTCATGGTGCTTATCCCCTGCCCTTCAGCCAGTCCAGCACGATGGCGGCGATGCGCTCGGCGGCGCGGCCATCCCAGTAGTGCGGCACGCGGCCGGCCTTGCCGCCGCCGGACATCAGCTCTTCGTAGGCAGCCATGATGTGCGCCGGGTCGTTGCCGGCGATGGTGTTGGTGCCTTCGTCGACAGTGATCGGGCGCTCGGTATTGTTGCGCAACGTTATGCAGGGCGTGCCCAGCGCCGTGGTTTCTTCCTGTATGCCGCCGGAGTCGGTCAGCACCACGCGGGCATCCTTCATCAGGCCCAGCATCTCCAGGTAGCCCATCGGCGGCAGCAGCAGCACGTCCGGGCGCTCCAGCAACTGCGACAGGCCGAATTTCTCGATGGTGGCCTTGGTGCGCGGATGCACGGGGAAAATCACCGGCGTGCGCTCGCTGATGGCGGCGGCCGTTTCCAGCAGGCCGCGCAGGATCACGGGATCGTCCACATTCGACGGGCGGTGCAGCGTCAGCACCGCATAGCCATCCTTGCGGCCGTCGAGGAAGCCGGCGCGGCCCGCCTCGGCCGCAATCGCGTCGACCGGGATCGCGCGCTCGAGGTTGGCGCGCAGCGTATCGATCATCACATTGCCGACGAAGTGGATGCGCTCCTGCGCAATGCCTTCCTTCAGCAGGTTCGCTTCGCCGCTTTCCTCGGTGGTAAACAGCAGGTCGGACAGCTGGTCGGTCAGCAGGCGGTTGATTTCCTCCGGCATGGCGCGGTCGAAGCTGCGCAGGCCCGCTTCCACGTGGATCACGGGCACGCCTTTCTTGGCCGCCACCAGGGCGCAGGCGATGGTGGAATTGACGTCGCCCACCACCAGCACGGCGGCCGGCTGTACATCATCCATCGCCGGCTCGAAGCGCTTCATCACTTCGGCCGTCTGCTGGGCGTGGCTGCCCGAGCCCACTTCCAGGTTGATGTCCGGGCTCGGGATGCCCAGGGCCTCGAAATACTGGTGGTTCATCGCCACGTCGTAATGCTGGCCGGTGTGGACCAGCTTTGCCTGGACCTGCGGGCCGAGCTTGCCGAAGGCGGCCATGATGGGCGCCATCTTCATGAAATTCGGGCGGGCGCCGACCACGCACAGAATGCGGTAGGTGTTCATTCGTTGCTGTCGATGTTCAGGTTGGTGGCCGGCGAGCGCACGATCTTTTTCAGGATCGACAGCACGGAGACCAGGGATTTTTCAAGGCGCATCATGCGCTCGTCCAGCACCGCGGGATACTGGTTGCTGAACATGGTGTCCGGTTCGAACGCCATGTTGTCGTCGCGCGCCGGTGCGGCGGGCGCCGGGGCCGACGGCGGCGGCTGGAATTCCTGCTGGATGTCGCGGATCACGGTGTCCACATCGGCATCCGTGAATTCGTGCATCTCCTCCAGGAAGCCCATCAGCAGCAGGCGGTCCATCAGGTGATTGGTCTTGCGCGGAATGCCGCCCGTGTATTCATAGATGGCGGCGTGGGCAGCCGGTGCAATCGACGGGTCGTTCTTCCAGCCCACCGTATGCAGGCGGTGCTCGATATACGCCTGGCTTTCCGTGCTGTCCATCGGGCCCAGGTGATAGGTGGCGATCACGCGCTGGCGCAGCTGCTGCATGCCGGGGCTGTGCAGCGTGGCGCGGAACTCGGGCTGGCCGAGCAGGAAGGTTTGTAGCAGCGACTTGTCGTCGGTCTGGAAGTTCGACAGCATGCGCAATTCTTCCACCACCTTGGGCGTCAGGTTTTGCGCCTCGTCAACCACGAGCAGCGCGCGCTTGCCTTCCTGGCCGCAGGCGCGCAGGAAGTTTTCCAGACGCGCCAGCAGCGTCGTCTTGCTCGCCGTGTCCTCGCAGGGCAGGCCGAAGCCGCCCACCACGCCGCGCAGCACATCGTCGGAATCGAGGTGGGTATTGACCAGGTGGCAGGTGACGATGCGTTCGCTGGCGATCTGGTTGAACAGGTTGCGCACCAGCGTGGTCTTGCCCGCGCCGACGTCGCCGGTGATGACGATGAAGCCTTCACCCTGCGACAGGCCATACTCCAGGTAGGCCATGGCGCGCTTGTGTCCCTTGCTGCCGAAGAAGAAATGCGGGTCGGGACGGAGGCGGAAGGGCTTGTCGCTCAGCCCATAATAACTTTCATACATGACATATTGCTCCGCTTAAAATTTCATCGACAGGCCTGCCGACAGCGCGTTTTCGGTGTACTTGCCACCGGTAAAGGCGAAGCTGGTGCCGCGCGTGCGGCGCACTTCGGCAACAGCAGACAGCTTAGCGCTGAACTGGCGCGTCAGGTATAGGCTGAGCTGGCGGCTGTTGTCAACACGGTCTATGCTCAGAGATTCGGTCCGGTACGCGGCGGCCGACAGGGTCGCCTGCGAGCGGGGACTGAGCTGATAGCTCAGAGTGGCATTCAAGCCTTTTTGGTCGGTATTGTCATTCAGGTTGAGGAACTGAGTGCCCAGCAGCTGGCTGTCCTGCTGCGTCTCCGACAATGCCCGCCGCTTGCTGCGGAACACCGTGACCACCGCGGTGCTATGCGACAGTTGCATGGCCGTGGAAGCGCGGAACTGGCGCTGCAGCGTGTAGCGGTTGCTGAGGTAATTGATGGCGTTCGGCAGCGCGACCGGCAAGCCGCGCGCGGCGATATATGCCTGAATGAAGGCGGCGCGCTGAATCGGGTCCGGGATGCTGACGCTGAACAGCTGGTTCAGCAGGGCCGTCGTGTTGACGGTGGCCGGCAGCGTGAACTGGTTGCGGGTATTCGTCACCGCATCGTCATAGCTGATATTCCATACCGTGCCGCGGCTGCGGTGCTGGGCCGACAGATAATAGCTCGGGCCGTAGAAGCGGTGGCCGACATTGGCTTCCAGCGTCGTGCGGCCCGACGGGTCCCAGCGGAAGCCGCCCGAATAGGAGGCGCCCTGCGTCTTGCCGCCCTGGCTGTGATAATCGAAGCGGTCGTAGCCGCCGTTCAGGTTCAGGCTCAGCTGGGTGGACAGCAGGTAGCGCAGGCCCAGGTTGGCCGCGTCGGTGGTCGAGTCGCTGGCGATATTGTCGTGCAGCTTCTGGCGCGAGGCGGTCATCGTCCAGCCGACCTTGCGGAAGCTCGGGCCGCTGGACAGCAGTGCACTCACGGTGTCGCCCGTGCTCTGGCCAAAACCGGCCGCGCTGCTGCTCACATAATCGTGCACATAGCGCAACTCGCCGCTCGCCAGGCTGCCGAAGGTTTCGCGCAGGTAGGGGCTGATGCGGTAGCTGCGCATCTCGCTGCTGTTGGAGGACGAATAGCCGCCGCCCGGCAGCTGCGGCCCGAAGGCCAGCGTGGGCGTCTGCTGCACGCTGGCCGACGCGTCCAGGAACAGCACTTCACCCAGCAGGCGCGCGCGCGCGTCCGCATTCAGGAAACTGGTGTGGCGCTGGGTGTTGTCCGGGCGGCTGCCGCGGTAGTCGTACAGGCTCAGCTGATAGTTGGCACGGAACTGCAGGCGCGGCGTTTCATTGATCAGCTGGAAACCGGGCGACAACGTCGTCACCAGGCGACTATGTTCCTGGCCGGGCGGTGCGAGATTAACATTATCGGTCCAGGTTTCGCGCAGATCGACCGTCGGGGTGAAGCGCCACTCGGCGCGCGCCACCGGCGTTGCCAGGATGGCGGCCAGGGCGGGACCAAGCAGGGATATCGCCGGCCTTGCCTTAACCATAGTGATAGTCATACGTCTCCGTACCCGGGAAGGCGCGCGACTTGTTGTACACCAGGTTCACATTGCTGCAGCCTTCCAGCTGGCGCAAGGATTCCTTGACCGCATGCTGGGTGGTGCTTTCCGCTTCCACCACCATGACGATCTGGCCCATATTGCTGGCCAGCACGTGCGACTCGGAAGTCAGCAGCAGCGGCGGCGAATCGAAGATCACGATACGGTCCGGATAGCGGTTGGCGATTTCCATCACCAGCGCCTTCATCGTGTGGGATGCCAGCAGTTCGGTGGCGCGCGGATTGCTCGTGCCGGCCGGCAGGATGCTGAGCGTGTTCACATTGGTGCGCAGCATCACTTCGGACATGTCCAGCTTATCGTCCAGCAGGATGTCCATCAGGCCGCGCTGGGCCGGCAGGCCCAGGGTGCGCAGCACGGACGGGCGCGCCACGTCGGCGTCCACCAGCAGCACGGTGTGGTCCAGTTCCATCGCAATGCTCATCGCCAGGTTGACGGCGCAGAAGGTCTTGCCTTCGCCCGGCAGCGAGCTGGTGATCATGATCAGGTTGCCCGGGTTTTCCGTCGCCTTGCGCTGGGCGAAGGCGCGCTTGATCAGCGGGCGCTTGATGATACGGAAGTCTTCCATCAGGCTGGTGCGGCCGCCGGCGGCGGTGACCAGGCCGGTGTCGTGCATGCGCGCCAGGTCCAGCTCCACGGTACGCGTGGTGCGGCGCTGTTCCGGGGCGGGCGCTGCGGGAGCGGCCTCGGCCACGGGCGCCGCGCTGGGTGCTG